>DATKAB010000081.1 GCA_035498555.1 Candidatus Sulfotelmatobacter sp. | reverse complement strand
GCCCGGGACCTACACGGTTGTGGCCTCATTCGGCTATTCGATGAGTGCCGGCGTAGGTTGGCCAATTGGGATCACGCGCGTGGCCACGTTTGTTTGGAAGCCGTGAGATTCCAGCTCGAGCGAATAGCCGCGACCGATTAATGAACCGCCCCGGTTTTCCCGGAGGCTCCATTGCTTGAGAGGATGGAGTCATGGCACGAACCAGCAAGTACTCGCCAGAAGTCCGGGAGCGGGCAGTGCGGATGGTGCAGGAGCATCGCGAGCAGTACGAGTCGCAGTGGGCAGCGATCCGCTCGATCGCGGAGAAGGTCGGGTGTACGGCCGAGGCGCTGCGTCGGTGGGTGCGGCAGGCCGAGCGTGACCAGGGCCAGCGTCCCGGGCTCACGAGCGACGAGCGACAACGCTTGAAGCGACTCGAGCGCGAGAACCTCGAACTGCGACGAGCGAACGAGATCCTGCGTCTGGCCTCGGCGTATTTCGCGAAGGCGGAGCTCGACCGCCGAGCGAAGTGATGGTCCGCTTCATCGACGAGCAGCGGGAGAAGTTCGGGGTCGAGCCGATCTGCCGAGTGTTGCCGATCGCCCCATCGGTCTACTACGAGCACAAGGTTCGCGAGCGCTGTCCCGAGCGACGTTCGCTGCGCACCCGGCGTGACGAACGCCTGTGCCCGCACGTGCGGCGCGTCTGGGACGAGAACCAGCAGGTCTACGGTCCGCGCAAGGTGTGGAAGCAGTTGAAGCGTGAGCAGCACGTGGTCGCCCGTTGCACGGTGGAGCGCCTGATGCGGCGTCTTGGCCTGCGCGGCACGGTGCGGGGCCGCACATTCAAGGTGACGACGATCCCGGACACGACGGCGCCGCGCCCGGCGGACCTGGTCACGCGGAAGTTCCAGGCGACGCGACCGAACCAGCTGTGGGTCGCCGACCTGACCTACGTGGCGACCTGGCGCGGGTTCGTGTACGTGGCGTTCGTGATCGATGTGTTCTCGCGCCGGATCGTGGGCTGGCGGGCGTCGAACTCGCTGCGCAGTGACCTGGCGCTCGATGCGCTGGAGCAGGCGCTCTACGAGCGCCCACTCGGCAACGCGGAGCGGCTGGTGCATCACAGTGATCGCGGCGTGCAGTACCTGTCGATCCGCTACACCGAGCGGCTGGCCGAGGCCGGCATCGAGCCCTCGGTCGGCAGTCGCGGCGACCCGTACGACAACGCGATGGCCGAAAGTGTGATCGGGTTGTTCAAGGCGGAAGTCATCCATCGCCGGGGACCGTGGAAGGGGCTCGACGACGTCGAGTTCGCGACGCTCGACTGGGTCGCGTGGTTCAACGGCAAGCGTCTGCTCGAGCCGCTCGGCTACGTTCCACCGATCGAATACGAGCAGGCGTACTATCAGCGTCACGCAGCACAGACCGAGGTCGCGTAACTCATGTCCGGAGCTCTCCGGAGAACCCGGTACGGTTCATTTCTGACGGCATGATGCGTCGACCGGGGCCGAGCGTGCTCGGGATGGAGAGCGAGATCGAGAGTCTGGCGTCCCCGACGATGCCGAGTTGGAACCAACTTACGGGCTGGCTGCGGGACATGGATTCGCTGCGGGCATCGGTTGCGGGAGCGGTTGCCTGATGGCCCGCGCCGGGGACTTGAGCGCCCTGCCGGACTCCCGGGCGAGGTTGGAACCCGCTGGAAAGCGCCTGAGGGTCGTCGCGCAGTTGGGTGCGCGAGGCGGAGAGTCTTCCGGCGACTAGCGGTACGCGGCCTTCAAGCGGCCCCACGAGATCGTTCTTGTGGGCGTGACTCCGGCGCCGAACTTCTGCACGGTGGCGAGGTCGAAGTCCGCGACGTAGACGGCTCCGCTGGCATCGATGGCGATTCCGGATGGCCACGAGAACTGGCCGTTCCCCGTCCCTTGAGTGCCCCACTGCGTGAGGTAGGCGCCACCGCTGGTGAACGCCTCGACTCGCCTGTTGTCTTCGTCCGTGACGTACTGCGTTCCGCTGGCATCAACGGCGATGCCCTGTGGATACGAGAGCTGGCCGTTCCCGGAACCGTAGGCACCCCACTTCCCGACGAACGAGCCGTCGGAGGTGAACTTCTCGATGCGGTTGTTGAACCTATCGACTACGTAAACGAATCCAGATGCGTCGACCGCCACACCGTAGGGTCCGTTGAACATGCCATCGCCGCGTCCGGGCCCACCCCATTGGGTGACGAAGTCGCCGCCAACCGTGAACTTCTGGATGCGATTGTTGCCGACGTCGGCCACGTACACGAAGCCGGTGGCATCGACGGCGACAGCGAATGGGCCGTCGAACTGACCGTTTCCCGTGCCGCCCGAGCCCCACTGACCGAGATACGCGCCGCTGCCCGTGAACTTCTGGATGCGGTTGTTGCTCCTGTCGGCGACGTAGACGGTTCCGCTCGCGTCAACTGCTACACCAGCAGCCTCATTGAACTGCCCGCCTCCACTGCCGCCAACGCCCCACTCCGCGAGAAAGCCGCCGTTGCTGGTGAACTTCTGGATGCGATTGTTGCGCATGTCTGCGACGTAGACATTGCCGCTGGCGTCAGTCGCCAAGCCCGTGGGCAGCATGAACTGCCCGCTGCCAGTGCCGGGGGAGCCCCACTGCGTCAGGTAGACGGGAGTCTGCGAGAGTGCCGCGGCGGGCAGCAGGGCGACGAGAAACGCGACGAGGGCGAGAAGGCGCTTCATGGCGGGCCTCGGTTCTCAACAAGCTTCGATTTTCCCCGGAGGATGTATCAATGCTCGGCCGTTACGCCTTCAGGCCAGTTGGGCCTCACGAGGAAGGGCGAGCACCATGATGCGAAGCGTTGGAGCTGGGGTCAATGCGCCGAAGGTGTATGCGCGGCGACACGCAGGTCGTTGGCGTCCCCAAGCATCGAGAATTCGAACCGGATGGCTCCCTGGCTGAAGGAGATGGCTGAGTTGCGGCTCGCCCTGGCCGGGTGAGGGGGCCAGACTCACGGGAGAGGGGATCTCTCTCGCAGTTTGGGGAGTAGCTGAGGGATGTGCTGCCGCTCGAGGGCTCGATCGGCCGGGGCCCGGGTTGCCCGGGCCCACCCGGAGGCCGTCGGTCGCAGCCTCCGATTCGGGCCATGCACTAGGAAGAGAGCACCATGGCGGGGTCAGCTTCAGTCCCGACGCGACCCAATCGACCGGCTATCGTGCGTTCATGCCGGCGCCGCTGCCGCCCAATCCTTCACTCGACTTGAGCGGGGAGCTTCAAGGACAACTGTCGGCGGCGGACCGCAGCGATTGACTCGCCGCTATTGAGCGCATAGCCTTCTCGTTGCTCCGCAGGTTTCCCGTGACGCATTCCTCGAGCAGAGCGAGGTCCGCAGGCTTCTAGGTACCCCCTTTCACCATCGCTGTTGCTTCGAAGTCGGGCTGCGGGGGGTTGCGCCATGCGTGCCGAGCGTCGTCGGACTGTGCTGATCTTGCTCGCTCTTTCACGACGATGCTTCGTCGGAACGCGAACCGCTGCGCTCGTCTTCGCGGTCGTTCCGTTTCTCGCTTCCGTGACCGCCGCCCAGACAGTCGATCCACGCCTGCCGATGACCGATGGTCAGGTGTGGTCGATGGTTCGGCAGGGCGACACTCTGTACATCGGCGGGAAATTCCACACCGTCGGCCCGGCATCGGGCGGCTTTGTCGCGATCGATCCAGTGACTGGAGATCAGAAGCGGAACTGGCCGGAGGTCGCCGGGTCGGTCGTGGCGGCGGTGTCCGACGAGCAGGGTGGCTGGTTCATCGGAGGGTCCCTGAACACGGTGGCGGGCCTCGCGCGCCCTTACGCCGCTCACGTGCGCGCCGACGGGACACTCGACTCGTGGGATCCCGGGTTCGACGGACCAATCACCGCGTTCGCCCGGGACGGCACGCGACTTTACGTCGCCGGTGGCTTCGCCCACGTGGGCGGCCAACCGCGCCCCGGTCTCGCCGCGATCGATCCGGTGAGTGGCGCCGTGCTCGACTGGAATCCGGTTGCCGTTGGCGGCGTGACGAGGATCGCCACTCGCCGCGGAGTGGTCTACTTACAAGGGCGCTACTCCATACCAACGCCGCCCAGCGGTGCCGAGCGGGGCTGGCAAGCAACCGCGATCGATTCCGCCTCGGGACAGGAAGTGCTCTGGCAGAACCGATACGCCACTGGCTTCGGCCCGAGCGGATTCGCCGTCGGCGCGTCGGCGGTCTTTGTGAGTTCCGGCTTGGGGCCTGCGGCGTTCGATCTCGCCACTGGTGCGGGATTGCCCTGGACTCCGATTGTGAACGGATGGACCTATGCACTCGCCGTCGCGGACACGGTGCTCTATCTCGTCGGCGAGTTCACCATTGTGGACGGGCAACCCCGGGCGCACATCGCCGCGGTGGACGCACGGAACGGTCAGGTCCTGAGTTGGAACCCCGGAGCGGACGACGTGCCGAACTCCCTCGTCGTGCAGGACTCAACGCTGTACATCACCGGCGCGTTCACGACGATCGGCGGAGGAAGCCGCCGCGGGATCGCCGCTCTCGATGCGCGGACCGGAGCGCTGCGGCCGTGGGATCCCGGCGCCACGGCACCGATCCCCGCGCTGCTCGCCGCGAGCTCGAGCAGTCTCGCCGCGTCGGGGATCTTCGGTCCGGGACGCGCGCCGGCCTGCGAGAACCTTGCCGCAATCGACCTTCGCACGAACGAAGTGCTCGACTGGAATCCTCGCACCACCGGACTCGAGCCGACCGTTTATACGATGGCGATCGGCGGGGGCAAGCTCTACGTCGGCGGCTGGTTCGACACGGTGGGCGGCGCCTCGCGGCCCGAGGTCGGATCCCTCGATCTCGCCACGGGGCTCGTGACCGACTGGAGACCGTTCCCGAACACAGAGCTGTCGACGGTCGCTGTCCAGGACTCGTCCGTCTATGTCGGCGGCGCGTTCACCGAGGTGGGGGGCGTGCCGCGTCGATACGTCGGGGCGATCCACGCCGGGAGCGGCGCGCCCACGAGCTGGGCGCCGGATGCCGACAATCTGGTGCGTGGATTCTTCTTCCGGGACACGACCGTCTACTGCATCGGCCAGTTCACCACGATCGGAGGCCAGCCTCGCTCGGGGGCCGCGGCGCTCAGCATGAGAACGGGCCAGCCGACCGCCTGGAATCCTTCGATCGGTGGAGAGGTCGATGTGATGTCGATCGATTCGAATCGGATGTGGCTCGGCGGGAGATTCCAATCGGTAGGCGGACAGCCTCGCAGCATGCTGGCTCAGATCGATCTCGCCACCGGAGCGCCCGCGACCTGGGTACCTGACGTGGTGGGGCTCGACGTGTGGACGATCGCACCCGCAGGTTCGGCCGTCTACGTCGGAGGTGAGTTCAACAGCATCGATGGGACGTCTCGCGCGAACGCCGCTGCATTCGATGCAACCACTGGAGCTCTCCTGCCGTGGAACCCGAACGCAGACGGATCCGTGCGCGCTCTCCGCGCGGACGACGAGGGAGTCCTCGCGGGTGGCGAATTCACGTCGATCGCGGGTCGGCTTCGAAACGGCATCGTTCGATTGCTGCCGGCAGAGACGACCTCTCCGAACGTCACGGTGCTGGGTCCTGCCGGTGACGAGGTTCTCGCGATCGGCACGACTCGCACACTCACCTGGTCGGCAAGTGACGCGATCGCGGTGCAGAGTGTCGACGTCTACCTGTCTCGCACCGGGCCCACCGGACCGTGGACGCTGCTGGCAGCCGGCGCGGCCAACACGGGTGCGTATGACTGGAAGGTGGCCGGTCCAGAAGCGGATCGCTCGGCTTGGCTGCAGGTGGTCGCGCGCAACTACGCCGGTCTACTCGGGAGCGCGGTCGGCGCGTCCGCGTTCAGCATCGCATCCTCCCTGGTGGCTGCCAGTCCGAACGGTTCGCTCTCGCCCCCGCTCCCGAACCCGGTCCAATCCCACGCGCTGCTCAAGTACGCTTTACCGCGTGGCGGCCGAGTCGAGTTAAGCCTCGTCGATATTCAGGGACGCGTCGTTCGCAGGATTGTCGACAGCGATCTGCCGGCCGGGCGCCACTCGTCAGACGTCGATGCCTCCGCGCTTCGACCAGGATTGTATTTCGCCCGACTTCGAGCGCCGGGCGTCGATCTTGGGCAGCGCGTGGTCGTCGTGAGGTGAGAGCAGGCCAGAACGAGTCGAGCAGAATCAGGCACTGTGGTTGTCGCGTTCTGAGAAGGAGGAAGCAGTATCCCGTCGGCCCCAAGCGCCCGACCGCGCAGGGTCGTCGCCATCGGCGAGGCGTCGGCGCGGAGAAGAGGGACAGTTCGGGGACAATCGAGGGACAACGAGCCCTCGAAGTGCCCGCAACTGCCTGCAACACAATGGAGGAAGGTGGCGTCCCCAACGGGATTCGAACCCGTGTTACCGCCGTGAAAGGGCGATGTCCTAGGCCTCTAGACGATGGGGACGCTTAGAGAGGCGGGACAAGGTAGCGGCGGGGAAGTGGCGCGGCAAGTTGCGCCACGAACATTCGCTCGACTCGCGGGCTCGCCGCGCGCGGCAGCCGCGCTCGGCTACTTCGACGCGGGCTTGTAGGCGGGATTGGCGAAGCTGACGACGCGCGCTTCCTCGACCATGCTCTTGTCGATCAGCTCGCCGGCCTGGTTCTCGGCGTTCGACTTCACCGCGAACGCGCCCAGCACCACGGTGAAGTCGCCGGCCTTCGACGCGACCACGCGCCCCGGCAGGCTGGTCGCGGTCGCAAGCCGCGCTTTCTCGGTGTTGGCTTTCGCCTCGTTGATGTAGGTGCCAACCGCGACGCCGTAGAGCGTCTTCGGCACCGCGGGCTCGGCGGGCGCGGCCGACTGCGTCGCGGCGCCGGAGCCAGTCATCGCTCCACCGGAAGCGTTCGCGCCGCTCGCGACCGATGCTCCAACCGGCACCGCGGCGACAGCTGCGGCCTTCGCCGCTCCCGATCCACCCGGCTTCTCGCTCGCAGTCGACGGCTCACTGGTGCCGGCGCTCGCGCCGCCCGGCTTCTCGGTCGCAGCCGCGACTGGTGCCGGCGACGAGGGCGGAGCCGCGGGCTTTTCGCTCGTCGGAGCGGAAGTCGCGGCGCCGGGAGCACCGGTTGGCGCACTCGGCGGCGTTACGGTCCTCGCCGAGCTGCTCGCCGCGCGCGCGGGAGTGCTGCGTGGCTCGGGCTCGTTCGACAGCGCCTTGAAGCGCAGCGTGAGCACCACCGCGATCACCACCGCGGCCAGCGCTCCGAGTCCGATCAGCCAGCCGGTCGCGCGGCTGGCGCGAATCTTCTCGCCCGAATCCCCGGCTTCGAGCCGCTCGCGCAGTCGCGGCGGCAGCGAATACGGTGCCGCAGTCGGCTTGAGCGGCGGCGTGCGCGCGGGCGCGCTCGCCGCCCTCGGCGGCCGTGACTCGGCCGGCGGCATTGGCGGCGCGCCGCGCGCCGGTGCCGGAGCAGGTTCGGCGGGAGCGGGGGCCATCGAGATCGATTCCAGTTCGAACTTCTGAGGCTGCTCGACCACCGGCTCGGGCGCGGGCGCAGGACGCGCTGCAGGAGCCGCCGCCGGAGGTGCGGACATCTTCGGCGGCTCGAGATCCTCGAAGCTCGGAAGCTCGGGAGGCTGAGCCGCGGGCTGCTCGTCGATCGAATCGCCCACCGGAACCACGATGGCCTCGGGCTCCGCCATGGGCGGAGGCTCGGCTGCCGCCCGCTGCGCGGCGCTCGTCGCGCGCTCTTCGGCGAGCGCGTTCTCCCACGACATCTCGCGGAAGTTTTCCTCGGCGGGTGGCGCTCCGGCCTCGGGAAACTGCGACAGCGACGCCATCCACGACTGCCAGGTCTCGGCCGATCCGGCTGGGCGCACCGCCACGGGCGGCAGCGGCGCGCCATCCTCGGGCGGCGCCGCAGGCGGCTCGGCCTGCGCGATGGCCGGCTCGGGCGCCGGCGGCGGCTGCGGAGCGGGCGGCGTCATCACCGGCCGCGGCGCGATCGGCGGGGCGGGCGGCGCCTGCGCCACGATCGGCGGCGCGGCAAGCGGCGGCGCCGCGGCGACCGGCTGCGGCGTCGTCGGCGCGGCGGTCGCAGGCGGCACCATCGCCGGGGCGGTCGCGGTGCTCGGCGCGCCGACCGCCACCTGACCGTCGAGCACACTCTTGAACTCGGTGTCGCGCTTGACGGCCAGCACGTGCTCGGGCCGCACGCTCGGCGAATCCTCGACGAACGCGTTCAGCAGCGCCTGCGCGGCGACGGTGTTGATCTCGCGCGGGATGCCGTGCGTCATGCGGAACACCTCCGCGCAGGCTTCCGGCGGGAACACGGTGAGCGCGTGGCCGCCCGCCACCGTGATGCGGTGATGGATGTAGCGTTCCGTATCGTCGAGGTTCAACGGTCGCAGTCGGTAGTGGACGCCGATCCGCTGGCGGAGCTGTCGCAGCTCGGGCTGCATCAGCTTCTCCTCCAGCTCGGGCTGGCCGACCAGGAAGATCTGCAGCAGCTTCTCGCCCTGGGTCTCGAGGTTCGACAACAGTCGCACTTCCTCGAGCAGGCCACGGTCGAGATTCTGCGCTTCGTCCACCAGCAGGATGCCGAAGTCGCCGCGCCCGCGCACTACTAGCAAATGGCGCTCGAGCTGACCCATCAGCATGGGCTTGCTGATGGGCGGCACCAGCTGGACGCCGAAGCGCAGGCAGATCTCTTCGTAGAGCTCGCTGCGGGTGAGCGCGGAGTTGGTGATCAGCGCGACGACCGCGCGCGACTTCCACTCGCTCAGGGCGTCGTAGAGCGCGGTGGTCTTGCCGGTGCCGACCTCGCCGGTAATGAGAACGAAGGGCTCCCGGTTCTCGATGCCAAAGCGGAGGTGCGCGAGCGCTTCCTGATGCTCGCGGCTCGGATAGACGTACTTGGATTGATGGCCGGCGGCGAAAGGATTTTCGCGCAGGCCGAACTGTCGTTCGAACATATCGGTTCGTCCCTGAGTCGTGGCGTCCTTCGCGACGGACGCCCGGCAGGGTTATCGGCCGGGGGCGGGCCGGGCTTGCGGGCTTTCCGGAAGCCGCGGAAGGGGTTTAGCCGCGCTCTGCCGGAAGAAGCTCGCCAATCGAGAACAGGGCCGTGAAAGGAACTCCGCGCTGTTGAAAGATCTGGGCCGCGCCCTGGCCACGGTCCACCACCGCCAGCACGCGCACCACCTCGGCCTTGTACGACTCGGCGGCTTCGGCCGCGATCAGCGAACTTTCGCCGCTGGTGATCACGTCGTCGAGGATCGCCACCCGCTTGTGGCCGGCCAGGTTGCCCTCGACCTGCGACTTGAGGCCGTGCTCCTTGGATGTGCGCCGCACCAGGAAGCCCTCGATGGGCTTGCCGACCTCGGCGCTGTGCAGCATCACGCCCGCCACCAGCGGATCGGCGCCGAGCGTCAATCCTCCGACCGCGGTGATGTTGTCATGCGACAGCACGTCCCAGAACGCGCGAGCGATCAGCCGCAGTCCCTCGGGATGCAGGCTGGTCTTGCGTACATCGATGTAGTAACTCGATGTGGCCCCCGAGCTCAAGACGAACTCACCGAAGCGCATCGAGCGATCGAGCAGCATCTGCCGCAGGCGATCCTTTTCGGTGTTTTCCATGATCCTCCATGAGCATCAGGGGCGCGAGCGGCGCGAAACCGGACTGCAATTCGCGGATCGAGTTTGCCCACCGGCCGCAAGGCAAGTCAAGGGAGGGGCCTCGCGGGATCCCTCCGCGGGCCCGGAAATCGGGCAAATCGCGTCTGGTCACTGCCCTTCCCGGCGGGCTAAACTCGTCGGCGACCGCTCTCCGCCCGTGCACGGTCAGCGCTCCCAACCGGAACACCGTCTTGATCGTAAGGTTCACGCTCCTCCTCATCCTGCTTGCGGCGCCCGCATCGGCCCTCGATCGGCCGGTGTTGTCGGCGGGCCAGGCAGTCCCGGCCGGCGGCGGCTACCGCCCGGACGCGCTCACCCTGAAATTGCGCCCCGACGCGACACGGGCCGCCCTGCGCGGCGGCGCCGCCCGGGACTTCCGCGCCGCGCGCACCTCGCTCGGCCTCGCCGGAATCGACGCGGTGGGCGCGAGCCTCGGCGGCGTCACGTTCGCGCGCATGTTCGCGGGAGCGCGGCCGGGCGCGGTGCCGAGCGCGGAAGACGAGATTCTGCAGGGCTTTTTCCGGGTCCAGCTCCCCGCGGGAGTCGACCTCGAAGATGCGCTCGGGCGCTTCTCATCGCTCGCCGAGGTCGAGAAGGCCGAGCCGATCGGTGTAACGCCGGTCTCGCTGATGCCCGACGACTCGCTGTTCAGCGTCTCGACCTGGTTCTACCAGCCTTCCCGGCACGACATCCATGCGCCGGAAGCCTGGGACGTGTGGCCCGGCGACACCTCGCTGGTGGTCGCGATCCTCGACACCGGCGTCATTCCGTATCACCCCGATCTCGGCGGCACGATCGCCGGCCTGCGCGGTCAGCTGTGGACCAACTGGGCGGAGCGGGGCGGGCTCCCCGGCGTCGACGACGACGGCAACGGCTTCGTCGACGACTTCGGCGGCTGGGACTTCGTGGACGCGGCGAGCGGCGGTCCGTTCCCGAATGCGGAGGACGTCGACACCGAGGACAACGATCCCAACGACTACGCCGGCCACGGCACCATGGTGGCCGGCGTGATCGGCGCGATCGGCAACAACACGATCGGTGTCACCGGCACGGTTCCGCAGGTGCGGCTGATGCCGCTGCGCGTGGGCTGGTCCACCAATGCGGCGCTCGGCGGCCAGGTGGACATGGGCTACGTCGCCGAAGCCATCGACTACGCGCGCCGCATGGGAGCCAGGGTCCTCAATTGTTCCTTCGCCACCATCAGCACGATGCCGCTCGAAGCCGCGGTCACCGCCGCGACCCGCGCCGGCGTGTTCATCGTGTTCGCGGCCGGGAACAACGGCCAGGTCCACGACATTCAATTGCGCGAGGACGTGGTCTCGGTCTCGGCGGTTGACGGGAGCGACATGGTGGCGCGCTTCTCGAACCGCGGGCCCGAGGTGGACGTGGCGGCGCCCGGGGTGGGCATCCTTTCGACCGCGCTGATCCACGCGGCGCTCGACAGCATCGGCGAGCGCCAGCCCACCTACGGCCAGGAAGACGGCACTTCGTTCGCTGCACCGCTGGTCTCGGGCGGCGTGGCGCTGTTCGAATCGCGGCGCCGCTCGCTCGGGCAGCGCCCGCTGTCCCCGATCAACCTCGCGCTGCGGCTCTGGGACACGGCCGACGACATCACCGCGCTCAACCCGGGCGACTCGCTCTACGGCGGCGGGCGGCTGAATCTCGAGCGGCTGCTGCTCGACCCGCCGGTCTCGCACGCCCACCGGGCCGGTTCGACCTCATCCGGTCCGTGCGTCGTGGTGCACGAGCGGAGCGGCACGCGCCTCTACTGGGTGTCGTCCAACCGGCGTCTGCTGGGAACCGACGCCGTGACCGGCGACACGCTCGTCAACGTCGCGCTTCCCGGTCCGCCCGGACGGCAGCTGGCGGCTGCCGACCTCGGCGGAGGGCACGGCGTGGGGCTGTTCATCGGCACCGGAAACGCGCGGATGTGCGGGTTCGATCTCACCGGCCAGGTGCTGCCGGGCTGGCCGTTTGCGGCGCCCAGCAACTTCAGCCAGTTCATCGTCGGGCCCGCGATCGGAGATCTGGACGGTGACGGCGTGCTCGAAATCGCCGCCGCCTCGGGGGATGGCAACGTCTGGGCGTGGAGCGCGGACGGGACGCTGCTTTCGGGCTTCCCGGTGATGACCAGCACCTTTGGCGTGGCCGGCGCGGTGGCGCTCGCCGACGTGGATGGAGTTCCGGGCGAAGAGATCATCGTCGCGGCTCGCGACGGACAGGTGCACGCGCTGCGCCATGACGGGAGTGAAGCTCCCGGCTGGCCCGTGACGGTGGCTTCTGCGGTGCCGACGGTTTCTCCGGTGATCGCGCGCTTCGGCAGCTCGGCGGCGATCCTGGTGGCGGGCGGAGGCTGGCTGCACGCGTACCGCGGCGACGGTTCGCTGCGCTGGGATGCCGCGACCGGCGGCACCGTCGTCGACGACCCCGCGCTCGCCGACTTCGACGGCGATGGTGCCGACGAGATCGTGCTGCCGCTCAACACGCCGAATCAGCTGGCGGCGTTCGATTCGACCGGCGCGCCGCTCAGCGCGCGCGGCTGGCCGCGCGCGCTGTGGGGTCCGGTGTCGGCGCCGGTGGTGGGGCCACTGGCGGCCGGAGTGCCGCACGGCGTCCTCGCCATGCTGAATTCCGCGCTCATCGCTCTGAGTGACAGCGCCCGGATCATGCACACGTTCCCGAAGCCGGGCGGCGCGGGAGTCGGCGCGTCGCTGGACGATCTGGATGGCGACGGCCGCACCGAGGTCGCGGCCGGCACCGGGCCGGATTCGCTCTACTACATCTATGACGCCGGCGCCGGCAGCTTTTCGCCCGGCGCTCCCTGGCCCACGCCGCGCGGTGACTACGCGCGCACCGGGAGTCGCGTCGCGCCGCTCGCGCTCCCGGTTCTCGACCTCACCCCGCCAGGAACGATCGCGAATCTCTCGGTGGATTCGCTGGGTGCGACCGGAGCGCGGCTCGCGTGGAGCGCGCCGGGCGGTGACGGCGCGATCGGGCGCGCGGCGCGCTACGACATCAACGTGACGCCGGTCGCGGGCGAGGCCGGCCTGTTCAAGCCGGGCTACGTGCGGGCCGACGGCCCGGCACCCGGCGCCGCCGGCGCCCACGACGTCTACCGCCTGGTCGCCCTGTCTCCCGACACCACGCTGTTCGTGGCGGTGCGGGCGGTGGATTCGACCGGCAACGCCGGCGCCAGCTCGAACGTGGTGCAGGTCTCGACGCAGCCGCCGATCGTGGGCCCGGTCGCCCAGCTCCACCTCGACCGGCAGCCTTCACGCCTGCCGGTCGGCTGGCACTGGCAGCTCGCCGGGGAGCCGGCCGGTGTTGCGCGCGACGTGTTCGTATACGACGTGCTCGGCCGTCGCATCGCGCGGCTCCCGCTGCCGTCCGGCACCGAGGGGACGCTCCAATGGAACGGCCAGGACCACGCGGGTCGCGTCGTCCCGGCCGGATTGTATTTCGCGCGCCTGGTTTCGGGATCCCTCCACGCTCAGTCGCGCGTGGTGCTCCTTCCTTGAAGCACCTCGTTTCGCCGCGAATCAGTGACGCTTGGCGTTGCCGATCTCGACCGGTTCCTCGCCGCTCATGCCCGCCGGCAGCAGCGTCACGTTGAGCGAGCTGGACTGAGCGCTGTGGTTGCCCGATTGATCCACCGCCGACACCTGGAACCAGGCGTTGACGGTGCCGCTCACGTCGGGCAGCGTCCAGTCGGTGCTGCCGGCCGGCACGCTCGCGACCAGCACGAAACCGTTGCTCGAGCTGGTGGTGGACTGGTACACCTGATAGCTGGCGAGATCGGCCTCGCTGTTCGCCGACCAGTCGAGCACACGCTTGCCCGAGCCGTCGAGCGCGACGCCCAGGCCCGCGGGGGCCGCCGGCGGCGCGGTGTCGATCACCGCCGCAGGACTCACGGCCGAGCTGCTGTTGCAGCCCGAAAGCGCGAGCAGGGCCGCAGGGAGCAGGACCAGAGAAAGCTTCATCAGCTTCATCACGACCGGACCTCCAAGAGAAGATTTCGATATTCTGCTGCGCCGGGGTACGCGCGAGGCGAGTTCCAGCGATCCGCCACGGAGGGTGGGCAGTGAGCAATGCGAGTGCCAATCGCACGCCAGTGCGCGATTCGCGCGAGATCACGCGATCCCTCGCACTCTTGCCGGCTCGTGAGCGCGCGATGTTGCGAGCGTGGGACACGATTCCATGCGCGTTGCATCGGGCCGCGCACGATCTGTTGCGAGTTGCGAGGCATCCGCTGATCGCCGCCTGCATCGTCGCTTCGGGCCTGATCGCCGCGCCGGCGCGAGCCGAGGGGCCGGCGCCGCGCTCGTGGTTCGCGAAGTTCACCGCCACGCCGCTGGCGCCGCCGCTCACCGTGACCGGCGGATTCGGCGAGCGACGGCCGCGGCACTTTCATGCCGGGCTCGACCTCTCGACCGGGGGCGGAGTCGGCCGCCCGGTGCGCGCCCCGCTCGACGGGTGGATCGAGCGCCTGCGGACCGCGGGGAACGGCTATGGACGAGCGATCTATCTGCACGCGCGCGACGGCCGGCTGGTGGTGCTCGCCCATCTCGACGCGTTCGCCCCGCCGCTCGCCGCGTACGTGCAATCGGCGCAGGACTCGACCGCGCGCTACGAACAGGATCTGTGGCTGGAGCGCGAGCGATTCCCGGTGCGCGCCGGGCAACTGCTGGCCTGGAGCGGAGCGAGCGGCACCGGCGCGCCTCACCTCCACATCGAGATCCGTCGCGGCGACGTGTCGCTCAATCCGCAACTCGCCGGCCTCCCGGTTCGCATTCCGCTCGCGACTCAGATTCGCGCGCTCACGCTCGAACCGCTCGATGGCCGCTCCTGGGTGGAGCGGGCGGCAGGCCCGCTCACGATTTCGCTCGCGCTCGCCCGAGCCGAGACCCTGCTGGTCGAGGGCCGGGTTCGCGCCATGGTGCGAGCCGACCAACCGGGGGATCGCGGCGCGCGCCTCGCCCCGTGGCGGCTGCGCGAGAGCTGGGGCTCCGACTGGATCGAGTGGCGGGCCGACAGCGCGTCGTGGGCGACCGACATGGATGACGTGGACTACGTCTACGACGTGGGACGCGCGTCGCCCCCCGGCGCGCCCTACATACAAATGTGGAGCCCGCGCTCCTGGCGGCCGCGCGTGCTGCGGACCAACGTCGCGGACTCGCTCGAGGCCGGCGTCATCGAGGTCGCGAACGGCGCTCCGCCGCGGCCGCTTCGCCTGGAAGCCGAGGACACGATCGGCAGGAAGAGCTCGCGCACGGTCTGGCTTCGCGGCCCGCGTCCGAACGAGGAGGGCCCCCTGCCACACGGCACGGGGCGCTACGAGCAGGCGCCCGCCCGGCGCCAGGCTGCTGCCCCTCGCGCGTCGCTCCCCGAGCGGGCGTTCGAGCTGACCGGGCTTCCCGACGACGCGCTGCGGCTCTCCTTCCGCGGCGCTCCCGAGAGCCTTCGCGAGGTCACGATCGCCGGGCGGCCGGCCACCCGCCGCAATCGGGTGTGGAGCGTGGTGCTCGATCGCGACTCGTCCGGGTCGCGTCTCGAGCGTGTGATCCGGGGAGCGCTCGGCGCCGGCGAGGCGTGGGCCGACAGCGGCTCGAGCCTCGAGCTGCGACGGGTGGGCGCGGCGGGTGCGCGTGGCGCGCTGATGGACCTGCGCTGGCGGCTCGATCGCGATGCGGTGTTCGAGCCGGCGACGCTCGGGCTGGCGCCCGCGCCGCGACCGGCGGCCGGCGATCTCGAGCTGGTGCCGATCGGAGAGGCGCTCGAGATCGAGCCGGCTTCGCTGCCGCTTCGCAACGCCGCCACGATCCAGCTGCCGAGCGACGAGGGCTGGGGAGCGCGCGCCGGCGCCTATGGTGACTTCGGCAACGGCTGGGAATGGCTGGGAGGGCCGCAGCCGAGCGGCGGGAACGGAGTCGCCGGCGACTCGCGGCAGCTCGGAGAGTTCGCCGCCTTCGCCGACACGCTCGCGCCGCGAGTCGAGATGCTCGACGTCGCCCGGCATCGCGCTCCCGGGGCGTATTCCACCTGGGGACTGCGCGCGCGCGTCACCGAGAACGGCAGCGGGGTGGACGGGAAGGAATCGTTCTTCCGCGTCGACGGCCGGCGCGTGCCCACCGAGTGGGACGAGCCGCGCGATCTCCTGGTCTGGCGCCCGATCGCGCCGCCCGGCGCCGGGACGCACCGCTACCTGCTGGAGGTACGCGACCACGCCGGGAACCTGCGGCGTCTCGAGGGAAGCTTTGTGCTAGATTGAGTCGCGCCGCTTCCCAGAGCGGCTCCGCTTCGGCTCCACCTCTGCGCAGGACGCGCCATGAAGCACGCCGACTTCGTTCACCTCCACAATCACAGCGATTACTCCCTGCTCGACGGGGCCAGCCCGATTTCCGGCATGGTCGCGAAGGCCGCGGCCATGAAGATGCCGGCGCTGGCGCTCACCGACCACGGCTCGATGTTCGGGGCCGTCGAGTTCTATCAGGAGGCGCGGCGCGCCGGGGTCAAGCCGCTGGTGGGCATGGAGGCCTACGTCACGCGCGGGAAGCGCCGCGATCGCATCCGCGAGAACACCTACCACCTGGTGTTGCTGGCGCGCGACGAGCAGGGGTTCCGCAACCTGATGAAGCTGTCGTCGCTCGCCTTCCTCGAGGGCTTCTACTACAAGCCGCGCGTCGACCACGAGCTGCTGGCCGCGCACAGCGCGGGGTTGGTGGCGCTGTCGGCCTGTCCCAAGGGCGAGATCGCCAGCGATCTGCTCGAGGATCGCGACCAGGACGCGGCCCGCTCCGCCAGCCTCTATCGCGAGATCTTCGGGCCCGATCATTTCTTCCTCGAGGTCCAGAACCACGGGATCGAGATCGAGCACAAGATCCGCGGCAAGGTGCTCGAGATGGGCAGGCGACTCGGCATCCCGGTGGTGGCGACCAACGATTGCCACTATCTCGAGAAGGACCAGTTCGAAGCCCAGGACGTGCTGATCTGCATCCAGACCGGGAAGACGGTGGACGAGCCGAACCGCATGCGCGCGGTGGAGGGGCTCCATTTCCGCGACCCGGACGAGATGCGCGTGGCATTCGCCGAGTGTCCCGAGGCGCTGCGCAACACGCTCGAGGTGGCCGAGCGCTGCAACCTTCAGCTCGAGTTCGGCAAGCCGCTGCTGCCGGAGTTCCCACTTCCCGAGGGCTGGGCGAGCGCCGACGAGTACCTGCGCGACCTCACGTGGAAGGAGCTGAACGCGCGCTTCCCCTCCGGGCCGACCGAGGAGCTCCGCAAGCGCTGCGCCTACGAGCTCGACGTCATCTGCCAGATGGGCTTCGCCTCGTACTTCCTGATCGTTCGCGACTTCATTCACTTCGCGAAGACGCGCGGCATCGGCGTCGGGCCCGGGCGCGGGTCGGTGGCCGGCTCGCTGGTCGCCTACGCGCTGCGCATCACCGACGTCGATCCCATCGAGCACAGCCTGATCTTCGAGCGTTTCCTCAATCCCGAGCGGGTGTCGATGCCCGACATCGACATCGACTTCGACGATGTGCGGCGCGGCGAGGTGATCGAGTACGTGCGCCGGAAATACGGCGAGGGCAACGTCACCCAGATCATCACCTTCGGCACCATGGGTGCGAAGGGTGTGGTGCGCGACGTGGGCCGCGCACTCGGGATCGCGTTCGCCGACGTCGACAAGATCGCCAAGCTGGTGCCCGACGGGCTCGGCATGACGCTCGAGCGCGCGCTCGAGCTGTCGCCCGAGCTGAAGAGCCTGCCGCAGCGCGGCGCTCCGTTCGACAAGCTGATGCGCTCCGCGCGCGTGCTCGAGGGGCTGGCGCGCCACGCTTCGACTCACGCCGCCGGCGTGCTCATTACGCCGGGCCCGTTGCTCGACTACGTGCCGCTCTACCGGCAGAAGGACGAGAGCGTCACCACCCAGTGGGACATGAAGTCGGTCGAGAAGGCCGGCCTGCTCAAGATGGACTTCCTCGGGCTGCGCACGCTCTCGGTGCTCGAGGAAGCCGCGCGGCTGGTCGAGCGCCGCGGCGAGCCGCGGCCCGACCTGGCCGCCATCCCGCTCGACGATGCCGCCGCCTACCAGGTGTTCCAGGACGCCGACACGGTCGCGATCTTCCAGTTCGAATCGAGCGGCATGCGCGACTACTTGCGCAGGCTCAAGCCGACCGTCTTCGAGGATCTGGTGGCGATGAACGCGCTGTTCCGGCCGGGGCCGATGGAGAACATTCCCTACTTCATCGACTGCAAGCACGGCCGCGCCCAGGCGAAGTACGAGCATCCGGCGCTCGAGCCGATCCTCAAGGGCACCTACGGCGTGTTCGTCTATCAGGAGCAGGTGATGCAGGCCGCCAACGTGCTGGCCGGTTTCACCATGGGCCAGGCCGACGAATTGCGACGCGCGATGGGGAAGAAGCGGCCCGAAGAGATGGAGGCGAAGCGCGCCGAGTTCGTCGGCGGCTGCAAGCGCAACCACATCGCCCAGGCCAAGGCCGAGAAGATCTTCGCCACCATGGAGAAGTTCGCCGGCTACGGCTTCAACAAGAGCCACAGCGCCGCCTACGCGCTGGTCGCCTATCAGTGCGCGTGGCTCAAGGCCCACTACCCGGCCGAGTTCATGGCGGCGACGTTGACCAGCGAAATGTCCGACAGCGCGCGCATCGTCACGCTCATCGAGGAATGCCGCCGGATGCGGCTCGATGTCCTTCCGCCCGACGTCAATCGCTCCGAGTGGCGGTTCACGATCGAAGACGGAAAGATCCGGTTCGGACTCGGCGCGGTGCGCAACGTCGGACAGAGCGCGGTGGAATCGATCGTGGCGGTTCGCGGCGACCAGCCGTTCCGGGATCTCTTCGATCTCGCCTGCCGGCTGGGCGGCCAGGCCATCAATCGGCGCGTGCTGGAGAGCCTGATCATGTCGGGCGCCTGCGACGCGCTGGGCGCCGAGCGCGGTGCGCTGTTCGCGGGCGCCGCCCGCGCGCTCGAGCAGGCCTCGGCGCTCCAGCGCGAGCGCCAGAGCGGACAGTCCTCGCTGTTCGGCGGCGACGCCGACGGCGGCGTCGCGGTGGTGGCACCGCCGCCGCCCCAGGTCCCGCCGTGGACCGGGCGCGAGCGCAGCCAGCACGAAAAGGAAGTGCTCGGCTTCTATTTCTCCGAGCATCCGTTGACACCGCTCCGTGATCAGCTCGAGAAGCTCGCCACGCACCGCGTGGCCGACGCGCTGCAGCTCGAGGATGGCGCCGAGGCGCGGCTGGCGGGGCTGGTGAGCGAGGTGAAGCCGCTGTCGACGCGCGCGGGCCGGCGCATGGCGGTGCTGACGCTCGAGGATCTCTCCGGCCGGATCGAGTGCACGCTGTTCCCCGATGTCTACGACGTCGCGCGGCCGTTGCTCGCGCCCGAGCGGCTGGTCAGCGTCTCGGGGCGCATCGAGGTGCGCGAAGACCGCGGCATCAAGCTGCTCGCGGCCCAGGTGTTGCCGCTCGAGGACGCGCTGCGGCAATTCCGCTCGAGTCTGCACGTCGAGGTGCGCTCGGAGGATCTCTCGCTCCAGTGGCTGGAGGAAGTGGATACGGTATTGTCGTCGCATCCCGGCGAGGCCGAGGTCTACCTGCACATCGTCATGCCGGATCACTCGCGCAAGGCGAGCCGTTCGAGGCGCTATCGCGTCACCGAAGACGGCGCGGTCGCCAGGGTGTTGCGCGAGAAGTTTCCGTTCGTGCGAGTCGCCTTCCGCAGGGGGGCACCGTGACCACCTGGCTCGACTTCGAGAAGCCGGTGATCGAGCTGGAGCAGAAGATCCAGGAGCTGCGGGCCGAGGCCACCGCCAAGGGTCTCGAGGTCCAGGACGAGTTGCGCGACCTCGAGCTCAAGGCCGACAGCCTGCGCCGCGAGGTGTACGCGAAGCTCACCGCCTATCAGCGCGTCCAGCTCGCGCGGCATCCGCGCCGGCCGTACTCGCTGGACTACGTTCAGAAGTGCCTGACCGACTGGACCGAACTCCACGGCGACCGCCACTTCGCCGACGATCCGGCGATCGTGGCCGGTCTCGCGCGCCTCGACGGCCGGCCGCTGATGGTGATCGGCCAACAGAAGGGCCGGGACACCAAGGAAAATCTGATGCGCCGCTTCGGCATGCCCAATCCCGAGGGCTACCGGAAGGCGCTCCGCCTGATGCAGCTCGCCGATCGCTTCCGGGTCCCGATCCTGACCCTGGTGGACACCGCCGGCGCCTATCCCGGCCTGGGCGCGGAGGAGCGCGGTCAGGCGGAGGCGATCGCCTTCAATCTGCGCGAGATGGCGAAACTCGGCGTCCCGATCGTCACGGTGGTGATCGGCGAGGGCGGGTCGGGTGGCGCCCTGGCCATCGCAGTGGCGGACGTGGTGCTGATGTTCGAGAACTCGGTCTACTCGGTGATTTCGCCCGAGGGCTGCGCCTCGATCCTGTGGCGCGACGGCAAGCAGGCGCCGCAGGCGGCCGAGGCCCTGAAGCTGACCGCCGATCGCCTCGAGTCGCTGGGCATCGTGGATGGAGTGCTGCCCGAGCCGGTGGGCGGGGCGCATCGCGACCCCGACGCGGCCGCCGCGACGCTCAAGGCGGCGGTTTCCGGGCACCTCGCGACCCTGAGCGGGGTAACACCCGAACAGCGAATCCGCGGGCGTCGAGAGAAATTCCGGCGCATGGGCGTATTCGTGGAAACCCAGGCCTGAGGCTTGAAATCTCGGGGGAGAGCCCCCATCATCGAAGGGCCGCGTCACTTTGGCAGGGTCTCCCCGGCCCCCGCCCTTACTCTTCCGACCCCATCCCGAGGACATCGATGGCGCTGAGCCCTGACCTGCTCCGCATTCTGGTCTGCCCCGCATGCAAGGGGGATCTCGACTACGACGCGTCCGCGCCGTCGCTGACCTGCCCGCGCTGCCGGCTTCGGTATCGCGTGGTGGACGACATCCCGGTGATGCTGGTGGACGAAGCGGAGAAGATCTGATCCCAGGTCGTTCGGAAACCTCTCACCTGCACCGCGGGCGGCTGATGCCGCTCGCGCTGCTGCTGCTCGCCGCCAGCTTCGCGGCCGGCGCAGAGGCCGGGCCCGAAGGCGTGGACCTGCTCTCCGCGGGACCGGGCACCATCCGCTTCGGCGTCGCGCTCGAGCCGGTTCAACTGATCCCCTCCTCCAACAGCCCCGGCTCCATGATCCCGGTGATTCCGGGCTGGGGCCGCAATGGCCTGCCGGGCGCGCCCGCCATCCCCGCGCGCATCGTTCAGGTGGCGGTGCCGCCGACCGGGGGGGTGACGGTGCGCGGGTTCGGGAGCGGCGAGGCCAGCCAATCGGGGGTGGTGCTCGAGCCGGTTCCGGTTGCGCCGGGTGGCGCCTCGCGCCCCGGCGCCGAGCCCATCCTCGAGTACCGGCGGGATCGCTCGGCCTACGAGTCGCCGGCTTCTGCCGCGCCGGAGCGCGCGCGTCTGGTGGGCGTGTCGTGGCTTCGCAATCAGCGGGTGGCGAGCATTGCCGTACTGCCGGTCGACTACCAGCCGCGCGCAGGCCGGCTGACGACCTGGAGCCGGATCGAAGTGGAAGTGGACGTGACGCCCTCGGCGCCGGTCTCGAGCCCGGCCGAGCGTTCCGACCCCTTCGAGAGCGTGTATCGCTCGGCGCTCGTCAACTACGAGCAGGGAAAGGGCTGGCGGCGGCCGGCGATCTCCGCGCGCGCCGGCGTGGGCTCGCTGCTCGGGCTCGGCGCCGGAATCCAGAGCGCCACCCTCGACAGCTCGAGCGTGTTCGCGGGGCACCGCTGGCTCAAGATCGCGATTCCGCAGACCGGCTTCTATCGCGTGAGCTTCAGCCAGATCAAGACCCTGGTGCCCTTTACCGACAGCGTGAGCGTGGCGTTTGGAAACGTGCGCCTGTTCGGCTGGCCCGGACTCCCGGTGCTGCCCGAGAACACACCCTGTGACACCTGTGACTATCGCGAGATCGCCTTTGGTGTCGAGGATGCGGGCGGCGACGGCCGCATGAGCGTGAACGCCGACGCCATTTACTTCTACGCCCTCGGGCCGCAGGACTGGGCCAATCTCTACGACCCGACCGCCGCCGACTCGGTGTTCGCCTACAACCCCTACGACCTGCACTCCTACGTGTATCTCTCCTACGGCCGGCCCGACCTGCCTTACGCCGAGCCGGCGTTTCCGGGCTCGCCGCAGCGGATCCGCCTGCAGGGAGTGACCCTGGTCAACAATGGAACCGAGAACCGTCCCACCACGTCGCTGACTCGACTTCACCTGGAGCAGGACGTGGGCTCCGAGTACTACCCGAGCTTCTCGCCCCATTTCGCGCTGCTCGATCCCACGCTCTACTGGGACAAGTTCTTCTGGCGCACCATGACCACGGGCGCGAACTTCGCGGTGCAGGTGCGGCTGCCAGGAATCGACCCCACGTTGCCGGCGCAGGTGCGCGCTCGCTCGTGGGGCGTCCAGGTGGATCAGCCCGGTCCATGCGGATTGTATCCCCAGCACCTGTTGAGCCTGGCGGCGGGGAATGACTCGACCCAGGTGAGCTTCACCGATCTGCGACCGGTCACCGCGCGCATCTTCCCGTTGCTCGACACGCTCGACGTCATCCGGCTGCAGGTGCCGAACCTCACCTGCAGCGGGAACCGCATCGATCAGAGCGCGCTGTCCTTCATCGAGGTCAAGTACCGGCGCCAGTTCATGCCCGACGGCGATCAGCTCTCGTTCGAGTCACCGGGTAACGGCAACGCCATCTATCAGATTGGTCCGTTTGACACCGCGGCGCCGCCGCGGTTGTTCGATGTCACCGATCCATTCTCGCCGGTGGAACTGATCGGCTTCGACTATTCACTGGTCTCCGGGCAGACCAGTCAGTGGACGCTGTCATTCGAGGTCGTGGAGACCGGGCCGCGCCGCTACGCGATGCTGCCGAGCGCGTCGTTTGCCAAGCCGTCCGCCAACGACATCACCGAGGCCTCGGATGAGAGCCGGTTCAATCTGCGGTCGAGCAACCAGCAGGCGGACTACCTGCTCATCTACTACGACGGCTTCAAGCAGGCGGCCGACTCGCTGCTCAACTGGCGTCGCGTGCGCCTGCCGCTGCCGGGCAATCCCGGCCCTTACGACGTGAGGAGCGTTCCAATCTCGGCGGTCTACGACCAGTTCTCGGGGGGGCGCACCGATCCCGACGCGATCCGCAATTTCCTGCGCTTCGCGTTCTTCAACTGGCGTCCGGGCGGCCACTCGCCGCCGGCCTTCGTGACCCTGCTCGGCGACGCCTCGTTCGACTTCAAGAACCTGCTGGGGCTCGCGCTCCCCGGTCAGCCGGGATGCCTGATGCCGGCTTTCGAGAACAACTACACCTCGCCCAGCCAATTCGCGAGCGATGACTGGCTCATGAACGTGGACACGATCGGCACCACCACCGTGCTGCCGGATTTCTTCGCCGGGCGCATTCCCGCCGACGATCCCGGCAGCGCCCTCGACTATCTGCAGAAGAAGCTGTTCTTCTACGAGCGATCCGCGCCGACCGGCACGTTCCGCAATCGCGTCATGCTGATCGCGGACGACGACCAGCAGGGCGAGTCGCCCGACTACCTCGAATGGACGCATCTGCGCCAGACCGCGGTGCTCGATACCGTCTACACGCCCGATCACTTCGATCGGGTCTACGTCTATCTGCACACCTATCCCGACGGGCCCGGGCGCACCAAACCGGGCGCCAAGGCCGACATCAAGAACAACATCAACGGGGAAGGGGTGGCGATCTTCAACTTCATCGGCCACGGCAGCCCGTTCAAGCTCAGCGACGAGAACGTGCTGATCGATACCGATGCCGGCTCGTTCACCAACTCCACCCGGCTGCCCCTGTTCATCGCGGCCTCGTGCGACGTCGGCAAGTTCAACGACCCGCGGGTGCAGAGTCTCGGCGAGCGACTGCTCATGTCGCCGACCGGGGGTTCGGTGGGCGTGATTTCGGCGACCGAGCTGGCCTACAGCGACTTCAACGTCGACCTCGCCTACCGGCTCTACACGCTTCTCTACAGCCGCGATGCCACCACTGGCCAGTACCAGGAAGGGGTGGTGCCGGCGTTGCTGTCGGCGAAGCTCCAGACTTCGAGCGACCTGATCCAGATGCAGAACAACGAGAAGTACGGACTGATGGGCGATGCCGCGCTCCGTCTCGACCTGCCGAAGTTGTGGGTGGACGTCGGGCTGTACGACGCGACCGGCACCACGCCGGTCACCCAGATCCACGGCGGCGACGCGATTCTGTTCAAGGGTCGCGTGTTGGATCGGCCCGGCGGCAGCGCGGTCGGCTACAGCGGCGTTGGCGATCTGTTGATCGAGGACTCGCAGCCACGACCCACCTCGCCCGCGTGCGTCTACGACTCGCTGTGCGCGCGGACCCAGTATGACTTCAAGGCCGGCGCGATCTTCCGTGGCTCGGTGCTGGTCTCGGGTGGCGTATTCCAGGGCAAATTCATCGTGCCGCTCGAGGCCCTGGGCGGACCGCGCGGCAAGGTGCGCGCCTACCTCGCCGGGCTCGCGGGTACGAGGGGAATTCCCGACGCGGTCGGGAGCATCCGCATGCAGATCTCGCCGGGAAGCATTCCGGCCGGCGACCAGGCCGGGCCCTCGATCGCGCTGTCGTTCCCGGGCGGCGCGACCAGCGTGCGGCCCGACGCCACGCTCAACGTCGACCTGTCGGATCCGAGCGGCATTCTCACCACCGGCCACACGCTCCAGAACGGGATCATCGTGACGGTCGACAACAACACCACGCAGCGGAGCGACATCACCTCGACATTCCGCTACGCCGCGGGCTCGTACAGCACCGGCACCGCGCAGTTCCAGCTCCCGAATCTGTCGCCGGGATCGCACACAGTGAGTGTCTCGGCCGCCGACAATCTGGCCGCCGGGCTCACCGCGTTCGAGCACCGCTCGAGCAGTTCACTGAGCTTCCAGGTGGCGAGCGCGCCCCCGGTGGTCATCAACCGCGCCTACCTGTTCCCGAATCCGACCGAGTCGGGCCGGCTGACGAGCGGCGGAGAATTCGTGATCGTCGGCCCCGGCGACTCCGTCAACGTGCTGGTTAAGATCTTCACGGTTTCGGGCCGGCTGATCCGCGAGCTCGAGAGCTTCGGCGACTTCGGCCAGGTGCAGATCCCCTGGAACGGGCTCGATGCCGAGGGCGGGCCCCTGGCCAATGGCACCTACCTCTTCAAGGTCTACGTGAATGGCAGGGACGATCAGGGCCGGAGCAGCGCCCAGCGGAAGGCCTCGGCGGAGGGCCGATTCGTGATCCTCAACCGTTGAGGCGTGGTGGCCGAAAGAAAATCGGACCCGAGGGTGGAACTCAGGTGTAGGAGCCTTGAATGGCAGGTCTCTTGCCCCGACTGGTTGAGGAGGAGTTTGTTTCTATGCACATGCTACGCTTGACTTTGGCAGCCCTGGCGGGATTGCTGATCGCCAGTTCGGCCATGGCGCAAGGGACCGGCCGATCCCTCGATATTCAGCCGGGGGCGAGGCAAAACGGCCTTGGCGCCGCAGGAGTTGCGCTGGCTGACGACGCCACCGGCGTTACCTGGTGGAACCCGGCAGGGCTCGGCTTCGTCGAGCACTCTGCGGTCGAGCTGACCTACGCGCAGCTGGTCCCCGGGCTCGCCAGCGACGTCAACTACAACTATCTCACCTTCGTGCACCCGATCGAGGGGTGGGGCGCCTACGGCGTCGGCATCATCTTCCTCTCCTACGGGCAAAGCGAAGGTTCCGACGAGAACGGCGTCTCGACCGGGCAGTTCGGCTCCAACGAGTTCTCACCCTCGATCTATTTCGGCACCCGCGTGCTTCCCGACCTGTCGGTGGGACTCGCGCTCAAGTACATCCGCATCCAGCTCGCTCCCAGCAGTCAGCAGGGCGTGGGCTCGACCTTCGGTCTCGACCTTGCCAGCCTCTACCGGATCCCCTCGGCACACCTGAGCTTCGGGCTCAATGTGCAGAACCTCGGGCCGAGCGTGACGTTCATCAACGAGGATCAGGCCAGTCCCCTGAGCCGCAATCTGAAGATCGGCGGCGCGTGGGAGGCGTACAACAAGGGGCCGATCGGCATGCTGTTCGTCACCGACTTCAATCAATCGCTGGTGACGACCAAGTTCCGCACCTATGACTACGGTGCCGAGCTGCGCATCGTCGAGCAGCTCTCCGGACGCATCGGCTGGTATTCCGATCCGCTGGGCGACATCAGCGACCTGACCTACGGGATCGGAGTCAACTGGCACAGCCTGGCACTCGATTTCGGCGCGATCCCCCAGGCGAAGAATTCCGGGCTGGACTACGTGAAGAAGATCACTTTGGGCTACCGCTTCTAGTTCCAAACACCGGAATCGTCCTTGCGCGGCCTCAAACGGTTCGTTCTCGCCGCCGCTCTGGGGTTGCTGGCCGCGCCCTCCGTGCGGGCGGACCAGCCCCTCACGATTCGCCGCTGGACCCCGGGCGATCCGCGCGTGCCGCGGGCGCTCGATCAGCGCGCTCGCGAGTCCGAGTCCGCGTTGCTCAAGCGGTCGCACGCGGTGCCGCACGTCATCTCCGAGCCGGGCGTGGACTGGTCGCCGTTCGCGTCGCGCCGGCTCGGCTGGCGGCCACCGGCCGCGATGATGCGCGACATCCGCAAGACCGGCGCGAGCCCGAGCGCTTCGCGGGCGGCGCTGGGCCCGCCCGACACCCTCACGGTGGCGGTGATTCGCATCGACTTCCTCCACGATCGCGGTGGCGCGGCCTCGACGGGTGACGGGCGCTTCAATCTCGATCCCGCCGACACGATCAACAATCCGGTGGATCGCCCTCCACACAACCGCACCTTCTACCGGAAGCATCTCGAGGCCCTGAGCCGCTACTACGACGTCATGACCTACGGGCGCGTGGTGGTGCGCGGCGAGGTCTGGCCGCGCAGCGAGAATCTGGCCTATTCGGTGACCGACATGGCGGACTTCGGGCCCTGGACCTTCAGCCAGGCTATCGAGGCGGCCGCGGTCCACATGTTCCGCACCTTCCTATTCGCGGCCGACTCCCAGGCCCACGCGATGAACGACACGATTCCCTGGAACTCGATCGATCGCGTGATCCTGATCCACGCGGGGAGCGACCTGCAGAGCGACGTCAAGCAGGACAGCAAGGAGGACATCCCCTCGTTCACGCTCGGCGTCGTCGACACCGACGTCGTGGTGTTCCCCGATTCGAGCAATCGCTTCCATCCCGTGACGCGCGCCAGCTTCGTTCCCGAGACCGAGAACCAGGACGGCTACTTCGGCGCCATCAACGGCGTGATCGCCCACGAGAGCGGCCACAACTTCTTCGGGTTCGTCGATCTCTACAACGTGGACACCGGCTTCCCGGCGGTCGGTTTCTGGAGCCTGATGGACAGCGGCAACCTGGTCGGGGCGCTGGTCAAGCAGGCGGATGGGGAGGAAATCTTCGCCACCGGCATGCTGCCGCCGAGCATCGACCCGTTCCATCGCTTCTTCGCCTCGGACGTCGTCGACTACACCGAGGCTCCCTACGGCGCCCCCGACAGCCTGATGGATTCCGAGCGTCATCCCGACTTCCGGCGCATCACGCTTTCGAGCGATGAATTCCTGGTGCTCGAGAACCGCCATCAGGCCTACGCCTACAGCGACACCGTCCACTTCGACATCGATGACACCACCGGCGTCGTGCTGGGCCCCAAGTTCCCCGACCGTTACGAGTACGACGCCCTGGCGCCGGGCGGGGGCATTCTGGTCTGGCACTTCGACGACAGCGTGATCACCTTCGAGAACTCGCTGCGACCCAATCCCGACTTCGGGATCAACACCAACCCGAATCGCCTGGGAGTGGGAGTGGTCGAAGCCGACGGGCTCGCCGACATCGGCGATCCCGGCTCGCCTTTCATCTTCGGCAGCTATCGCGATCCCTACTACGTCGGCAACAACGTGCTGCTCGACGACAACACCGCGCCCAATCTGCGGCCGCACATCGGCACGCGACCCCACCTGCGCGTCACCGTATCGGACACGCTGCTCGCCACCATGCGCTTCCGGACCGATCGGACCTGGCAGTTGCCCGGCTGGCCGGTGCAGTTCCCGGGTCACGAGTTCCCGATCGGCGGACCTCAGCTCCTCGCCGTGGACGCCGACGGCGACGGCAAGCTCGAAGTGTGCTGGGCCGGCGCCGATTCGATCAGCCCCGACAGCACCAGCCTGTTCGCGCTCCGCGCCGACGGCACGCCGCTTGGAACCTCGCCGGTCTTCGCCAGCCTCGACCGGCGGCCCTACCCGGTGATGGCGGCGATTCCCACCGGCGGTCCCAATCCCGAACAGGGACCGGCGCTGTTCGCGGCGACCACGATCGCCGATGGACCCGGCCCGAGCGCCGCGGGCGGGCAGCTCTGGGTAGTGGATCACTTCGGGCTCACCAGCGGCAGCAACTGGCCGGTGGCGCCGGCCAACAGCAGGCTCTCCACGCCGCCGGTTTTCGTCGGCGCCTACCCGAACGCCCAGGTGCTGGTGGGAGCGCGCGACGGCTACGTCTACGCCTACAATCTCGACGGCACGTTGTGGGGGCGGGGCGATGTGCCGCTGTCGGCGCCGGTCGCGGGACGGCTGGCGGCGACGATCGGCCCGCAGGGCGACTGGGTGGTGAGCGCCGGAGACTCCGCC
Source organism: Candidatus Sulfotelmatobacter sp. (assembly GCA_035498555.1). Taxonomy (NCBI): domain Bacteria; kingdom Pseudomonadati; phylum Acidobacteriota; class Terriglobia; order Terriglobales; family Candidatus Korobacteraceae; genus Candidatus Sulfotelmatobacter; species Candidatus Sulfotelmatobacter sp. Next base: position 82,874 of record DATKAB010000081.1, on the reverse strand, counting down.
GGCGCGGTCGCCGTCTATCAGCTCACCGCTGCCGGTTCGCCAGGGACGGGCTCGGTGACCCGCGTTCAGGGCTGGCCGGTGCAGGTCGCGGCGCGCGCCGAGTTCACGCCCGATTTCCTGTGGCTCGATCTCGATGGTGCGGGGGGCGCGTCCGGCGACCCGAGTGGCTGTGGTGCCGGAAGCCCCGAGCTCATCGTTCACGACGCCGACCGGCTGTGGGGCTATTGCCTGCTGGGACGAGCGCTTCCCGGTTGGGGCCGCTCGTTCGGAGACACACTCTCGCCGGGCCTCGGGGCCGGCGATCCCGACGGCGATGGACTTCCCGAGGTGCTGATCCAGACCCAGAGCTCGAAGATCGCGTTCGTGAACCTCACCGGCGCGCCCTCGCCGGGATGGCCCAAGCCGGGCTCGCCGGAGGGCGTGCTCGAGGACGACACGCTGCTCACCGGCAAGCACGAGAATCATCGCTTTCCCTCCCTGAGCCCGCCGCTGGCGATCGATCTCGACGGCAACGGCCGTCCCTCGGTGGTGGCGCTCAACACCAGCGGGGTGATCGCCGCGCTTCGCGCCGATGGCCATACGCCCGACGGCTGGCCGCTCGCCAGCGGATCCGGAGTCGCCGGCGCGCCGCTGGCGGCCGATCTCGATCGCGACGGCCACCTCGATCTGGTGGCGCCCGATCGCTTCGGCACGCTCTACGCCTACACGCTGCCGGTGGCGCCGAGCGCCGGCCCGGCCGACGCCTGGACCATGCTGGGCGGCGATCCCGAGCGCACCTGTCGCCTGCCGGCCGCGCGCACTTCGGTCGCGCTCGCACCGGCTGCCGGACCGCTGGTGTCGGGCTCGCTCAAGGCGTTCCCGAACCCGGCGCGCCGCCGGCCGATCTCGATCGCTTATACGCTCACCGAGCCCGCGCACGTCGAATTCCACGTGCTCAACACCGCCGGACGGGAGGTGGCTTCGTTCTCGCGCGACGCGCGTCTGGCCGAGAACCTCGAGAGCTGGGATCCGGGCTCGCTGCCGGCGGGGCTCTACGTGGTGCAGGTGAGGATTCACGGCGCGAAGAGCGAGCACGACGAGACGCTGCGCGTGGGAGTGCTCAAGTGACCCGCGACCTGCGGTGGCTCGCGCTCGCGGGAGCGGCGCTGCTGGCGCTGAGCAGCGGCCGCGCCTGGAGTTCGACCGGTGCCTCCTCGATTCAGAGCTCGTTGCTCGCGCCTCGCCTGATCACCGCGGGGAGCTCCGACTCGCCGTTGCTCGCGCAACGCGTCATCACCCGCGAGTGGGGCGAGTCGGAGGACTCGAGCTACCGGTCGGTCGACGTGCCCGGATACAAGTCCGAGGGGTGGGCGATGATGATGTCGGCGGCCGTGCCGGGCACCGGACAGCTGTACGTGGGCGAGCACAGCGGATTCGTCTACCTGCTGGTCGAGGTGGTGGGCTGGGCTTCGCTGGTCGTGCTGCGCGATCGCGCCGATCAGCAGAAGCAGGACTCCCAGACCTACGCCGGATCTCCGTACGACTCGACCAGCGCCTGGAACTTCAACCGCTACAACCGCGTCACCGGCCAGGACACCCTGGCGCTCGCCCAGCTTTATGCCGGCGATCGTGACGCGTTCTACCATCAGATCGGTTTCAACGATCTCTACTCCGCGGGGTGGAGCAACAGCTACGACGCCAATCGTTCGCAATATCAGTCGCTCGAGGACGACTACCAGAGCTCGGTCAAGAAGTCCCGCTACGCGGCCGGCGCGATCATCCTGAACCACGTGGTGTCGGCGATCGACGCCCTGCACGCGGCGCGCACGCACAATCTGCCGCTCACCCAGAACCTCCGGCTGAGGATGGGCGGGGGACTGACGCCGCGCGGGGCGAATCTGCGTCTGGCGCTGGAGGGCCGCTTCTGATGCGCGCGCCGGCAAGGTCGGGCCTGGCGCTGGCGCTCGGGATCGCGCTGGCGGGACGAACTGCGTCTGCCGAAGTGCTCGAGCTCCCGCGTGCGACCGAATCCTTGCTTCTCGCGCCCGCCGCCGCACCGGTGGCGCACGGCGTGCTCGACGCCTCCTCGAGCGTGGAGAGCGACCAGGCGCCGCTGGCGCTCGCGATTCCATTCGTCCGGCCGCCCGAGCTCGGCGTCAGCATCTCGGGATCGTCGAGTCACGGCAAGAAGCCGAAGAGCAATTCGTCGCACCCCTCGACCTCGATGCTGACGCCCGAGCGCGCGCAGGCGCTGCTCCGCTCGGCCACCTATCCGGGCTGGGGTCAGGCAACGCTCGGACACCCGACGGCGGGCGCGGTCTTCGCCGGCATCGAAGTCGGGATTCTCGCCTCGTTCGTGGCATTCAACATCCAGGAGCAGATGCGGCACGACTCGGCGATCCTCACGGCCAGACTTTTCGCCGGCGTCGACCTCAAGGGGAGGGACGACGAGTTCCAGAAGATCGTCGGCGCCTACTCGAGCAGCGACGAATACAACCGACTGGTCGTCTATCGCGATGCCGCCAACCTCTATTACGACGATCCCGCGCAGTATCGAAAGTACATCGCCGACCATTCGCTGACCGGGGACATGGCCTGGTCCTGGCAGGACCAGGCGAGCTTCGATCGATACAGCGCGCAGCGAAAGGACATGCAACGCGCCGAGCTGCGCGCCAACACCTCGCTCGCGCTGATGGTCGCGAACCGGCTGGCGAGCGTTCTGCACGTGGTCATCGTGTCGGGAAGATCCGCCAAGGCCGGCGACGGCCACAGCGGATGGAATCTCGAGTGGGCGCCGGCGGGTGGCAATGACCCGACGGCGATGCGCTGTGCGCTTCGCACCAGCTTCTGAGCGGGGATTCCCCGCGGGCTTCCTGATGGTCGCGGCCATGCTGCTGGCGGGCGTGGCTCGAGCCGGTGCGCCCGACTCGCTCGCGACCCGGCCTCCGCCCGACACGCTCCTCGAGCGGCGCGGCCTGGCCGCCGGAGTGGGACCGCAGCTGATCGAGCCGAGCGGTCTCGCGGTCGACGCCTTCGGCCGGCTCACGGTGGTGGATGCGGGCGCGCCACGCATCTCCCGCTATTCGGCCGACGGCGCGTGGCTCGACGAGACCGGCGCGCTCGGCAGCGATCTCGGCGAGCTGCGGCGCCCGTCTTCGGCCGCGACCCTCGGCACCCAGGGAACCGCGGTACTGGACGGCGAGAACCGGCGCATCGTGGTCTACGACCTGTTCGGTCGATTGAATTCGACGCTGGTGGACCTGTCGGCGCCGGCGCTCGAGGATCAGGTCGGCGGGCGCATCGACGCGATCTCGATCGCCTCGGACCGAGGCGGGGCCCTGTACGTGGCCGAGGCCGGTCGCGATCGCATCCTGGTGTTCGATTTCTCGGGGCGCTACCTGCGCGCGCTCGGCGGATACGGAAGCAAGCCCGGCTCGTTCCGCGGCATCGCCGGCCTCAGCACCGCGCCGCGCGGTCAGCTGCTGGTGACCGAGCGCGGAGGGGCTCGCTTCCAGGCCCTCGATGCCGGCGGACGGGTAGTGACCGCCTGGGAGCTCCCGTTGCGGCCGGGGCGCGGGCTCGTCCCGGTGGCGGTCGATGATTCGTCGCGCGTCGCGGTCGCCGACGAGCTGAGCGGAACGCTCTGGGTGTTCGATCGCGGCGGCCGCGTGCGAGCGCTGCGCCGCGACCTGGCCGGACCTCGGGCGCTGGCGTTCGCTCCCGACGGCGCGCTGTGGGTGGCGGAGGCGTCCGGCGGTCGCGTGCGGCGCCTGATGCTGGCGGCTCGAACGGATTCGACGACCGCGGCGGGAGAGTAGGGAGTGGGGGTTCGCGCTCGAATCCTCACGGCTCGCGTCGCGGCCGTCCTGCTCATGGGTGGGCTGGTGGCGCCGGCGCGGGCCGCGGAGCCGACGCCGCACGGAGGCCCGGCGACGGTCAGCAGCGACCCGGGCTGCGGGAGGCTCGCGGTGGTCGAGACCGACGGGACCGTGGTCTACCGACTGCCGCGAACCTTTCTCACCTCGGTTTCCGATTCGGCCCTGGCCCGAAGCGGGACGCTCCACTCGCCGCACGACTACGTGGTGGATCGCCTGCGCGGCGAGTTGCGCCTGCTGCGCGCGCCGGTTCCGGGCGAGACCCTGTGGGTGGAGGCCTGCTGGCTGATCGCGCCGCCCTCGCTCGACTACCAGCGCCAGAGCTACGTGCCGGCGCGTCGCGCCGCCGCCGATTCGGCGGTGGTGGCGACCGCGCCGGCCGCGACGCGACCGGTGACGGCCCGCGATCCCAGCACCGCGCCAAGCGGTGCCTCGCTCACCGTCAACGGCAACAAGACCATCGCAGTGGACTTCGGCACCTCGCAGGATGCGTTCCTCCGCCAGTCGCTCGATCTCTCGGTGAGCGGAAGCCTCGCCCCCGGAGTGCAGCTGACCGGCGTGCTCTCGGACCGAAGTACGCCGCTGACCGCCGCCGGCAGCACGCAGGATCTCCAGTCGCTCGATCAGGTGCTGCTCGAGCTCAAGGCGCCGGCCGGCGGCGCCGCGTTCGGCGACGTCGCGCTCGACGTGCGTCAGGGCGAGTTCGGACAGGTCGAGCGGCGGCTGCAGGGCATGCGCGCCGACTGGAACGCACGCGGCTTCAGCGGCACGGTGGCCGCGGCCAGCGCGCAGGGCGAGTTCAATCGGCTCCAGCTCTACGGTGTCGACGGACAGCAGGGCCCCTACCAGCTCACCGATCGCGACGGCGGCACCGGCATCACCATCGTCGCCGGCAGCGAGATCGTCACGGTGGACGGGGTGCGCATGACGCGCGGCGAGGCGGCCGACTACTCGATCGAGTACGACCGCGCCCAGATCACCTTCTCGAATCGGCGGCCGATCACCTCGGCTTCGCGCATCACGGTGGACTACCAGTACACCCTCAATCGCTACCGCCGGAATTTCGCGGCGGCCGGCGGCCAGTGGGACCGCGGCCCGCTCAAGCTCTACACCGAGGTGCTGTCCGAGAACGACGACGCCGGCCGTCCCCTGGATGCCCCGCTCGATCCCAGCGATCGGCTGGCGCTGGCGATGGCCGGAGACTCGCTCGATCGCGCGATCGGGCCGGGCGTCACCGTGGGAGTGGGTGACTACGACTCGGTCCGGGTCGCGGGCCGGTTCTTCTATGCGTTCGCGGGCCCGGATTCCGGGCACTTCGCGGTGCGCTTCGTTCAGGTGGGGGCGGGGCACGGCGACTACGTGGATTCGGCGGGCGTGGCCGGACACCTCGCGTATCGCTACGTCGGCCAGGGCCAGGGCGACTGGCAGATCGGTCACGCGCTGCCCATGCCCGAGAGCCATCAGCTCTGGACGCTCGGCGGTCGCTGGCAGGGCGGCCCGCTCACGATCGAGAGCGAAGGCGCGGTCTCCAAGCACGATCTCAACACCGATTCGCCGTTCGACGATCAGAACAACAACGGCGTCGCCGGCAAGCTGGCGATGTCGCTCGAGGGCGCGGCACCCGCCGGCCTGGGACGTGCCGGCATGACGTTGCTCGCGCGCGACGTCGATCCGCGCTTCGCCTCCTTCGGTCGTCTCGAGCAGCCGTTCTCGAACGAGGACTGGGGACTGCCCCTGGGCGGCGATCTGGAACACCAGCGCCGCGTCGAGGCCAACGGGTTCCTGCGCCCCGCGCCCGGCGGACAGCTCCGCTGGATGGTGGCGGCGCTGCGCACCCCCGATCGTTTCTCGGGCCTGCGCCGCACCGCCGACTGGAGCAGCGACGGCCGGCTGATGACGCGCGCCTCCTACGAGCGCTCGGACGGCGAGCAGCAGGGGCTGCGCTTCTCGGCCGGAGGGCGGGAGCGCGCCCAGGGCGAGCTGCGCCTCCGCACCGGTTGGGTGATTCCCGGCGTGCGCGCGCTCCTCGATCGGCAGCGGACGCCGAGCGACTCGGCGCAGATCGTGACACGCGCGCGCGAGGCCGGGGTGGACCTGCAGAGCGGGACCCGCCTGCCGCTGCGCGCGGCGGCGGGCTTCACCCTGCGGCGCGACGCCAGCGGCACGCTCGACTCGCTGGCCGATCAGACCGAGGCGCGCACGGTGAGGCTCCAGCTCGACAGTCCGGCGGCGCGAATGCTGGGTGTGGGTGGCACCTGGCAGCGCCGCGACCTCCATCCACTGATCTCGGGGCCCGACCAGCGCAGCGACCTGGCCAGCCTGCGCCTCGCGCTCGAAGATCCGAAGCGAGGGCTGTCCGGCAGCGACAATCTCGAGGTGACCACCGAGGGCCAGACTCAGCAGTCGCGCTCTCTGGTCTACGCCGGCCCCGGTCTCGGGGCCTACGACGCGCTCGGCAATTTCGTCGGGCGCGGGGACTACACGCTGGGCATCACCCTCCTGCCCGGACTGCAGCACATCGCGCGTGCGGCGATGAGCGCTCATGCCACCTGGAGCTTCGGCCAGTCCGAAATCTGGCATGGGTCGCGCATCGAGGTGACCTTCGAGAGCGACGCCCGCCGGCTCGGCGAGCTCAAGGGCAGCGACCTCGTGATCAGTCCGGGGGCGGCCCTGGGCGATCCCGACCTGGTGCGAGCCAGCGTGGTGCAGCGGGTGGAGAGCGACCTCGCTCCCGGCGCGCGGGTGAGCAACATGCACGTGCTGTTCGAGCGGCGGGTGAGCGCCGATCGCTCGTATCAGAACTTCAGTCAGGCGCAGGACGAGCGCACCGCGCAGCTGCGCTGGCGAGCCCGAGTCGGGTCGCAGTGGAGCGCCGAGATCGAGTCGCGCGTGCGCCGCCGCGAAGCCGCGCAGCAGCTTTTCGAAGGAGCGCAGTACAGCCGGAACCTGGTCGAGCAGGGAGGAAGCGGGCAGTGGATCTATCAGCCGGGCTCCCGTCTGCGCGCCGCCGCGGTGGTGGACGCGTCATGGAGCCGGCCCGAGGGCCAGCCGCTGTTCACGCGCGCGCTGCAGATCGGCCCGGACGCCTCGTTCGCGGTCGGCTCGCGCGGCCGCGCCGATGTCTCGGTGCGGCGCGGATTCGTGAGCGGACCGCCGGCGGTCGGGCTGCTGCCGAGCGCGGATCCGGCCGGGGCGCCGGCCTGGAACGCGACCGCGCACCTCGACGTGCGCGTCCACGACAGCACCACCATGGGTGGCTCCTACGTGGTCAACCAGTGGCCCGGCATTCCCACCCGCGCCCAGGGGCGCGTCGAGCTGAGGGCGTTCTTCTGATGAGGCGGCCGGTTGGAACCTTCGCCCTGTTGGCGCTGCTCGCCGGTTCGGCGCTCGCCCCCCACGCGACCGCCGCAACTCGTCTCGACTACCGCGGGCGGGTGCTGCCCGCCGGCCAGGTCCAGGCGCTGGCGGCGCCCTGGCTGCGTTCACCGCGCGACAGCGCCGCCGCCGCGCAGACCCTGGGCGCGATCGTGGCGCGGCTCGAGGATCTCGGCTACCTGCAGGCCCGCGCGCGTGGCTGGCGCGATTCGCTGTCGGGCGATCGGCTGATCCTCGACGTGCGCGAGGGCGCGCGCTTCCGGCTGCGCGAAGTCACGGTCCACGGCGCGTCGTCGGAGGACTCGGCGTCGCTGCGCTCGGCGCTCGATCTCGAGCCCGGCGGGTGGGCTTCGCCGCGCGCGGTGGACGACGCGATCGCCGCGGCGCTGCGCGAGATCGCGGATCACGGCTATCCCTACGCCGAGCTGTCGGTGAGCGGCTGGGACGCCGATTCGACCGGAGTTCGTCTCTCGCTCGAGGCGGTGCGGGGGCCGCAGGTCTCGATCGCGCACGTGCAGATCGACGGGCTTCAGGTGACGCGCCCGGATTTCGCGCGGCGCGCGATGGGGCGGCTGGTGGGACTCCCGTACCAGCGGTCCACCGCCGAAGCGGCGCGCGACCGGCTCCAGCAGCTCGGATTGTTCCGCCAGGTGGAATACCTCGGACTCCAGGGCGACGGCGACTGGCGATACGGCCGGCTGGTCTACCGCGTCGAGGAGCCGCACTACAATCAGTTCGAAGGCGCGGTCGGAGTGCAAGGCGCGGCCGGCACCGCCGGCCTCGCCCGGCTCGACCTCGGCAACCTGCTCGGCACCGGTCGCGAGCTGGGACTCCACTGGGAGTCGCGCGGGCGCGGGCTCGCGCAGTTCGACGCGCGCTATCTCGAGCCGCTGCTCCTCGGCTGGCCGCTCCAGCTCGAGGGCGCCGTCAGCCAGCAGCTGCAGGACACCCTGTACACGCGCACGCGCTGGGGAGCTCGCGCCGGATACATGCTCTCGGCCCAGGAGCGGATCGAGCTGGCCTACGACGCCGAACAGGTGGTTCAGCCCGCGGGCGACGTCCAGTCGGCATGGATCCAGAACACGACCTTCAGCCTGCAGCGCTCGACGCTCAACGACCCGCTCTCGCCGCGCCGCGGCACCTTCACGCGCATCTCGGCGGCCCAGATCTTCAAGCGCGAGACGCTGAGACCGAGCGGCACCGGCACCGCGCACGAGAGCGCGGTCGAGGGGCGACTGGGCCTCAATCATCCGTTGCGCGGCGCGACGGGATTGTCCCTCGAGCTATCGCTGGCGGGGCGGTTCAGCTCGGAGTCGGTGATCCCGATCTACGAGAAGTATCCGCTGGGCGGCGCCGCCAGCCTGCGCGGCTACGACGAGCAGCAGTTCATGGTGGATCGTTACGCGCTGTCGCGCGCCGAATGGCGCTGGTTCCTCGGCGGACGCGGGCAGCGCCTGGCGTTGTTCTGGGACCACGCCTTCATGCAGACCAGCGCGCTCGATCCGCTGGGCGTTGCGCACCTGCAGTCGGCGCAGCGAGACGGCGTCGGCTTCGGCCTGCGGCTCGAAGCGGCCGGAGGGCTGGTCGGCGTAGACTACGGCCTCGAGCCGGGACGGCCGGCCCTCGAAGGCAAGATCCACCTGCAGCTCGTCACCACTTTCTGACGGGAGTTCCTTCTGGACGCATCGCTCGCCGGGCAGGTGCGCGACCTGCTGGACGAGGGCGGCGCCCTCGCGCGTCGCTGGCCGCGTTTCGAAGCGCGCGCCGGGCAGCGCGAGCTGGCGGTCGCCATCGCGCGGGTGATGGAAGCTGGCGGCATCCTGCTCGCCGAAGCGCCGACCGGCGTCGGCAAGTCGCTCGCCTATCTGCTGCCGGCGGCGCTGATCGCCCGGAGCGGCCAGCGCGTGATGGTGGCGACGGCGACGCGCTCGCTCCAGGACCAGCTCTTCGAGCGCGACCTGCCGATGCTGCGCGCGGCACTCGGACTGGCGCTGCCCGCCGCGCGGCTCAAGGGCAAGCAGAACTACCTCTGTCCGCGCGCGCTCGACGTGGCCGAGGGCCGCGGTCCGGAGGAGACCGAGATCCTGGAATCGCTGCGCCGCTGGTCGGCGGGCTCGGACGGCGATCTCGACCGCTTTCCTGCCGAGGATGCCGAGGCGTTCCGGCGCGTTCGGCCACGCATCGCCACCGACGCGGCCGGCTGCTTGCCGGCGATTTGCCGCCGCGGACGCGAGTGCTTCTGGATGCGTGCGCGCCGTGAGGCCGGTGAGGCCGGCCTGCTGATCGTCAACCACGCGCTGCTCGCGCTGGCCGGCGAGATCGAGGGCCTGCTTCCGCCCTGCGACGTGCTGATCGTGGACGAAGCCCATCGGCTGGAGAGCGTGCTGCTCGGCCAGCTCGAATGCGCGGTCTCGCGCGGGCGCTTCGAGGAGACGCTCCGGCTGATCGGCACCGGCGCGCGCCGCGGCGGTCGCGGCGGCGGTTTGCTCGGGCGCGTCAAGGGCTGGCGCGCGGGCGCGTTCGACGCCAGCGGCGCACTCGATGGGCTCGAGCGGCTGGGAGAGGGGGTCGAGTCGCTGCGCCGCGACGTCGAGAGGCTCTTCGAGCAGCTTGACCCCGGCGGCGAGCGGCACGCCGTCTACGGCTTCCGGCAGCGCTATCGCCGGGGCGGCGAGCTGCTCGGCGACGGCTACGACCGGCTGGAGGCGGTGCTGGCGGGCGGCGCCGGCCTGTCGCGCGCCCTGGCGCAGGCCGCCGCGAAGCTCTCCGCCGAGGGAGGCGCTGCGGTCGAGCTGGCCGCGGAATGCGATCAGCTCGCCGGCCGGCTCACTTCCCTGATCCTCGATCTCGACCGGCTCACCGAGGCGCGCGATCCCGGCTGGGTCTACTGGCGGAGCGCCGGCACTCGCGCCGTGGAGCTGCGCGGCTCGCCGATCAGCGTCGGCGAGCACGCGCGCGAGCGCGTGCTGGGGCGCGCGCGCGCCGCGATCCTGACCTCGGCCACCCTGTCGGCGGCCGGGGAATTCGGTTTTCTCGCCGAGCGGCTGGGTCTCGGCGCGGAGCGGGCCGCGCCCTACGAGGCGCTGAGCGTGCCGTCGCCCTTTCCGCTCGCCGAGCAGATGCGAGTGCTGATCGCGGAGCCCTCGCGCGACGAGGAGCGCTCGCTTGCCGAGGTGGTGGCCGCGCTCCATCACGCCGCGCACCGGAATCAGCTGGTGCTGCTCACCGCCCACGAGCGGTTGCGGCGCGTCCGCGAGCACCTGCGCGAACGGCTGCCCGACGCGGCGCTGCTGCTGGCGCAGGAGTGGGACGGTCCGGTGAGCGTGCTGTCCGAGCGATTCCGTAGCGCGCGCGGCGCGATCTTGCTCGGCGTGCAGAGCCTGTGGGAAGGTGTCGACTTCCCTGGGCCGAGCCTGGAGATCGTGGTCGTGGCGCGGCTGCCGTTCGCGGTGCCCGACGATCCCCTGGTCGAGGCCCGTGGCGAGCGGCTGGCGGAGCGCGGGCTCGATCCGTTTCGCGACGATGCCCTGCCCGAAGCCGTGTTGAGGTTCCGACAGGGGGTGGGCCGACTGATCCGGCGCTCGGACGACCGGGGCGTGCTGGTGGTCTGTGATCCGCGGCTGGCGACGGCTTCGTATCGGAAGGCGTTCCTGGCCGCGCTGCCGGTGGAGCCGCAGCGCCTCCGCGACCCGGAAGCGGTCGCTCGCGAGGCCGCGCGTTTCCTCGCCGCACAGGTGGTGGAGGACGGGACGTGATCGAACTGGGCGGTCGCCCGCTCGAATTGGAAGACGTGATCGACGTGGCGCGTGCCCCGCTCGGAGCGAGCCCGCCGATCCGGATCTCGGGCGCCGCGGCGGCACGCATCGCGGCCAGCCGCGCGGTGGTGGAACGGGCGGTGGCCGAGAACCGCACCGTCTACGGCGTCACCACCGGCTTCGGGCCGCTCAAGGACCAGTCGATTTCGCCCGACGACGTGCGCCAGCTGCAAGTCAACCTGATTCGCTCGCACGCCGCCGGGGTGGGTCCGGCGGCGCCGCGCGACGTGGTGCGCGCGATGCTCCTGCTGCGCGCCGCCTCGCTCGCCAACGGGCACTCCGGGGTGCGCCCGGCGGTCATCGAGGCGCTGCTCGCGCTGCTCGCGTCCGACGTCACGCCGCACGTCCCGCTGCAGGGATCGGTCGGGGCGTCGGGCGATCTCGCCCCGCTCGCTCATCTCGGGCAGGTCCTGATCGGCGAGGGCGAGGCATGGCTCGGGGACCGGCGCATGCCGGCGGCGCTGGCGCTGCGAGGCGCCGGACTCCAGCCCCTCACGCTCGAGGCCAAGGAGGGACTGGCGCTGATCAACGGCACCCAGCTCTCGACCGCGCTGGCGCTGCTGGCGTGGTGCGACGCGATCGAGCTGTGGGAGGCCGCGGTCGGAGCCGCGGCATTGTCGATCGAGGTGCTGCTCGGCTCGTTCAAGCCGGCGCGCGAGGACGTCCAGGCGCTCCGGCCCTACCCTGGCGCGCTCGAAGCGGCGCGGCGGCTGCGCGCCTACTCGGACGAAAGCGGGCTGGTCGCCTCGCATGCCGATTGCGGCCGGGTGCAGGACGCCTACAGCCTGCGGTGCGTGCCGCAGGTGCTGGGGGCGTCCTGGGACGCGATCGAGCACGTCGGCAAGCAGCTCTCGATCGAGATCAACGCCACCAACGACAATCCCCTGGTGTTCGCCAGTGCCGGCGAAGTGGTTTCAGCCGGCCATTTCCACGCCCAGCCGGTGGCGCTGGTCGCCGACTACCTGAAGATCGCGGTCGCCGAGATCGCCTCGCTGAGCGAGCGGCGCATCGACCGGCTGCTGTCCTCGCACGCCTCCGAGGGCCTGCCGGCGTCGCTGGCGAAGCGGCCGGGACTCGAGTCGGGCTTCATGCTGGCGCAGTACACCGCGGCCTCTCTGGTGTCCGAGAATAAGGTGCTGGCGCACCCGGCGAGCGTCGACTCGATTCCCACCGGCGACGGCTGGGAAGATCACGTCAGCATGGCGCCGATCGCCGGCCGGCACGCGCGCGCGGTGGTGGAGAATGCCGCGCGCGTGGTGGCGCTCGAGCTGCTGTGCGCCTGTCGCGCGCTGGAATTCCGGCGCCCGCTGCTGGCCGGCTCGGGATCGGAGCGACTCTACGGGGCGATTCGGCGGATCGTGCCTGCGCCCGAGGGCGACCGGCCGCTGAGTGAATCGTGCGAGGCCGTGGCGCGCTGGGTGCTGTCGCCGGCGCCGGGCCGGCTGGCCGAGGAGGTGCTGGAGACATGACCCTGGTTTCCGGAGCGCGCTCGGTGCGCGCGCCGCGCGGCACCACGCTCTCGTGCAAGGGCTGGGTGCAGGAAGCGGCGCTGCGCATGCTGATGAACAATCTCGATCCGGAAGTGGCCGAACGCCCCGACGAGCTGGTGGTCTACGGCGGCACCGGGCGCGCCGCGCGCTCGTGGGAGGCGTTCGACCACATCGTCGCGGCACTGCGCGCGCTCGAGAACGACGAGACCCTGCTGGTCCAATCGGGCAAGCCCGTCGGCGTGTTCCGCACCCATCCGCATTCGCCTCGCGTGCTGATCGCCAATTCGAACCTGGTCGGACGGTGGGCGACGTGGGAACACTTCTGGGAGCTCGAGAAGAAGGGCCTGATGATGTTCGGCCAGATGACCGCGGGCTCGTGGATCTACATCGGCTCGCAGGGCATCGTGCAGGGCACCTTCGAGACCTTCGGTGAGTGCGCCGCGCGCCACTTCAGCGGCACGCTCGCCGGCCGGCTGGTGCTCACCGCCGGGCTCGGCGGCATGGGCGGCGCCCAGCCGCTCGCGATCACCATGAACGGCGGCGTGTGCCTGGCGGTCGAAGTCGACGAGTCGCGCGCGCGCCGGCGCGTCGAGACGCGTTACTGCGATCGCATCACGCATTCGGTGGACGAGGCGCTGGCCTGGTGCCGAGAAAGCATGGCCTCGCGCCGGCCACTGTCGGTGGCGCTGGTCGGCAATGCCGCCGACCTCGAGCCCGAGCTCCTGAAGCGCGGGGTGATCCCGGACGCCGCCACCGATCAGACCTCGGCGCACGATCCGCTCGCCGGCTACGTTCCGGCCGGGCTCACGCTCGATCAGGCCGGGGAGCTCCGCCGCTCGGATCCGGATGACCACGTCCGCCGGGCGCGCGCGTCGATGGCGGTCCAGGTGCGCGCGCTGCTCGGGATGAAGGCGCGCGGGACGGTGCTGTTCGACTACGGCAACAACCTGCGCGGCGAGGCGGAACGCGGCGGCCTCGCGCACGAGCAGGCGTTCTCGTATCCGGGCTTCGTCCCCGAGTACATTCGGCCGCTGTTCTGCGTCGGCAAGGGACCGTTCCGCTGGGCGGCGCTCTCCGGCGAATCCTCGGACATCCTGGCCACCGACCAGGCGGCGCTCGCCGAATTCCCCGACGATGCGCGGCTCCATCGCTGGATTCCGCTGGCCGAGAAGCACGTCGCCTTCCAGGGACTGCCGGCGCGGATCTGCTGGCTCGGCTACGGCGAGCGCGCGCGCCTCGGCCTGCGCTTCAATCGCATGGTGCGCGAGGGACAGCTCAAGGCCCCGATCGTCATCGGCCGCGATCATCTCGACGCCGGATCGGTCGCCTCGCCCTACCGGGAGACCGAGGCGATGAGAGACGGCAGCGACGCGGTGGCCGACTGGCCGATCCTGAACGCGCTGCTCAACACCGCCTCGGGAGCGTCGTGGGTGAGCTTTCATCACGGCGGAGGCGTGGGCATCGGCAACTCGCTGCATGCCGGCGTCGTGATCGTGTGCGACGGAAGCGCCGCGACCGATGCGCGGCTCGAGCGCGTGCTGACCAACGATCCCGGCACCGGCGTGATGCGTCACGCCGACGCCGGATATCCGGAGGCGATCGCCTTCGCGCGGGCCCGCGGCATGAATCTGCCGGGCATCACTTCATAGGGACGCGCGTGGCGCTCGGACCGATCACCAATCCCACCGGCAAGGTGGTGGCGGGACGCACCGCCTACCTGATCCTGCACAATACCTCCGAGGTGGTGACGCCCGATCCGGCGGGCCGAGGCCTGCTGCGCTACCCGAAGGGCGCCATCGTGTTCCAGGACGGGCGCGTGCTCGAGGTCGGCAACGCCACCGAGCTGTTCAAGCGCCACGGCGAGGCGCGGCCGCTCAATGCCGGCGGCAAGCTGGTGACGCCCGGACTGGTGGACTGCCACACGCACATGATCTTCGCGGGACATCGCGCGCTCGAATTCCAGCGCCGGCTGGCGGGCGAGGACTACGGCGCGATTGCCGCGGCCGGCGGCGGCATCCGCTCCACCGTGCAGGTCACCGCCAACGAGCGCGACGACACCCTCGAGAAGTCGCTCGCCAACCGGCTCGAGCGCTGGCGAGCCGCCGGCTGCACCACCGTCGAGGTGAAGAGCGGCTACGCGCCGAATCCCGGCGGCGAGCTGCGCCTGCTCGAGCTGATTCGCGGCGCCGGCATGCGCGTGCCGTCGCGGCTCCATCGCACCGCGCTGCTGCTCCACCACCTGCCCGAGAGTTATCGCGAGCGGCGCCCGCGATTGATCGACGAAATCCTCGAGCACACGCTGCCCGAGATCCGCCGGCGCGATCTGGCCAGCGCGGTGGACGTGTTCTGCGACCCGGCCGGATTCACGGTCGAGGAATGCCGCGCGGTGCTCACCCGCGCGCGCGAGCTGGGCTTCGCGCTGACCATTCACGCCGACCAGACCGCCCGGATCGGCGGCACGATGCTGGCGGCGGAGCTGCGCACGCGCTCGGCCGATCATCTCGAGTTCGCCAATGCCTCGGACTGGAAGGCGCTGGCCGAGGCCGGCGTGGTGGGCGTGCTGCTGCCGGCGGCCGCGCTCACGCTGCGCCAGACGCTGCCCGAGGCGAAGCTGCTGCGCGCTTCGGGCGCGCGCGTCGCCATCGCCACCGATTTCAACCCCGGCACGGCGCCGGCTCAGTCCCTGCTCGAGTGCGCAGCGCTGGCGACCAGGCTGTGCGGCTTCAACGCCGAGGAGATGCTGCTCGCCATCACCTACAACGGCGCGAAGGCGCTGGGAGTGGAGCAGGAGGTCGGGCACCTGAATCCCGGCGCGTGGGGAGACGCGGTGATCTGGGAGTGCGAATCGGTGGAGGAGCTGCCCTACTGGATGCCGGCGGTGCGACCCGACACCGTGTTCATGCGTGGCGCGGATCTGGCGCTGCCCTCGATCGAACGGAGAGTGTGGCCGTGAGCCGACTGGTGGAATGCGTTCCCAACTTCAGCGAAGGACGCCGCCGAGAGGTGGTGGAGGAGCTGATCCAGGTGGTGGCGTCGGTGCCAGGTGTCACGCTGCTCGACAGCGAGATGGATCCCGATCACAACCGCTCGGTGCTCACGTTCGCGGGCGATCCGGAGGCGGTCGGCGAGGCCGCCGTCCGCGTCGCCGAACGCGCCGCCGCGCGCATCGATCTCAATCACCATCGGGGACAGCACCCGCGCATGGGCGCCACCGACGTGGTGCCGTTCGTGCCGATCGAGGGCATGACGCTGGACGATTGCGCGCAACTGGCTCGCGTGGTGGGGAAGCGGATCGGCGAGCTCGGCATTCCGGTGTTCCTCTACGAGGCGGCGGCCTCGCGCCCGGACCGGGTGAGCCTCGCGGACGTCCGCCGCGGCGAGTTCGAGGGGCTTCGGGAACGGATGGGCAGCGATCCCGAGCGCGTGCCGGATTTCGGGCCTTCCCGCATCCATCCCACTGCCGGGGCAACCGCCGTAGGCGCAAGAAGATTCCTGGTCGCGTTCAACGCCAACCTCAATACTGCCGACGTGCGGGTGGCGAAGGCGGTGGCGGCCGCGATCCGCGAGCAGAGCGGGGGCTTGAAGCACGTGCGGGCGCTCGGCTTCTCGATCGAGGGCGGCCGGCGCGCCCAGGTCAGCATGAATCTGGTCAACACCGAGGCGACGCCGATCCATCGCGTGCTCGCCCTGATCCACGAAGAGGCCGCGCGCCGCGGCGCGATGGTGTCGGGATGCGAAGTGGTCGGCCTGATTCCGGAAGCGGCGATGCTGGACGCGGCCGAGCACGCCCTGCGACTCGAGAATTTCCGGCGCGATCAGGTGCTGGAGCTGCGCCTGAAGCGGCCCCCGCTGTCCGAGGCGGTCACGTTGAACGCCCTGCTCGAGCAGATTGCCTCACCCACCCCGACGCCGGGCGGCGGTACGGTCTCGGCCGTGGCCGGGGCCATCGCCTCCGCGCTCGCCACCATGGTGGCCAACCTCACGCTGGGAAAGAAGAAGTTCGCGGATCGCGAAGCGGCGCTGCTTCACTTGAAGGGCGAGGCGGAATCCCTTCGCGCCACGCTATTTGGACTCGGGCGTCGCGACAGCGAGGCGTTCGAGGCAGTGCTCAGGGCGCGGCGCCTGCCCCAGGCGTCGGCCGAAGAGATCGGGGCGCGATCGGGCGAGCTGAAACGGGCCGAGCTGGAGGCCACCCGGGTTCCGCTCGCCACCGCCGCCGCCTGCCTTCGGGTACTCGAGCTGGCCGGCGAGGCCGCCCGGCTCGGCAACCCCGCCGCCGCCAGCGACGCCGGGGTGGCCGGATTGCTGGCCGAGGCCGGGGCGCGAGGGGCCTTGCTGAACGTCGAAATCAACCTGAAGGGCCTTGATTCCACGGCCGATAAGGAGGATGTGGAGAGGCAGATGCGGGATCTCCAGGAAGCGCTGGCTCGAGCCGGAGCTTCCTGCCGGGATTCCGTGCGTGCTGCCATGACCGCTTGATAGGGATGTGACGAGCCCGGCGCCGGGCCCACGTGCAGCGGGCCGATTCGGCGTCCTGGGGGGGACAGCCAACTTGGAAAAGGCGATCGACATCAAGCGTCGAGCCCAGCGCTGCGTCCAGAACGGAGATCTGGATGGCGCTCTCAAAGAGTACGAGAAGCTGATCGCGGTCCAGGACTCCGACCCGTACAATTTCGTTCTGCTCGCCGATCTGCTCTACAAGAAGGGCGACATGATCGGCGCCGCGCAGCGCTACGTCGCGTCGATCGACGCCTACGAGCAGGCCGCGCTCTACAAGAACGCGATCGCGGTCGGCAAGAAGATGATGAGGCTGTCGCTGTCGCCCACGCTGGTGCTGAGCAAGCTCGCCAAGCTCCACGCGCTCGACGGACTCGGGACCGAAGCCGCGCTCTACTATCAGCAGTACGCCGAGCATCTGATGCGGGACAAGCGCGGTCCCGAAGCGGCCGAAGCGTTCCGCAAGGCGTTCGAGGCCAGCTCCGAAAACATCAGGGCGCTCGAACGTCTGGCCGAGGTGCTGGTGCTCGAGGGCGACAAGGAATCCGCCGCGCGCACGCTCGCCGAGGCCGCGGTGCACTATCAGTCCGCCGGGCTCTTGCAGGACGCGGATCGCTGCCGCAACCGCGCCGCCGGGCTCAACAACGGGTCCGTGCCGGTCATGGATTCGCTGACCGAAGCGTCGCCGGCCGCGACTCCCGGCCTCGGCGATTTCGAGCCCTCGAGCGACGGCACGCTGGTCGTGGAGTCGACGCATCTCTCGTCGCTCTCCGACGACCTCCCGGAGGCGGCGCCGATCGAAGAGAACGGCTCGCGGCTCGACATCGAGCACCCGTTCGCGACCGACGAGTTGAAGCTCGCCTCCGACGCACAGCTGGCCGCCGACATCACGCATTCGATGGAGCTGGCGAACGAAGGCGACGACGCGCGGCTCGGACCACCCGCGCTGCATCCGCGCACCTCTCCGCCGAGCGCGACACCGGCGGCTCCGGTCGAACTGCGCTCGCCGGGGCTTCGCTTCGAGAGCCCGGCGGATCCCGAACCGGCGACCCTCGAAAACGAAGAGTCGCTCCAGCCGGCGCCCGAGCCGGCCGCTCAAGGGGCGGACGCCGACAGCCCGGTGGCGCAGGTCGAGCAGCTGTTGCGCGAGGCGCGCGAGCACTTCCGCAATGGCGAGCGCGACGCCGCCAGCGCCGATCTGGTGCGCGCGGCGCAGCTCTACGACGAGATGGGACAATTCGACAGCGCCGCCACCATCTATCGCAACCTTTCGCGGAGCTCGCACGCCACGCCCGAGGTCATGCATCTCTGGCTGCGCAACTGCGAGTCGCGCAACGATCGCCTGGAAGCGGCGCAGGTCGCCTGCGAGCTCGGCGATCGGGCGCTGAACGACGGCGACATGGGGACGGCGCGCGACTGGTTCCGCCGCGCCAGCGCGTTCGACGTCAACAACGAGACCGCGAAGCGCCGGCTGCAGAAGCTGTCCGAGGGCCGCGGGGCCGGGGTCACCACCAGCGAGGCGGCACCGGAACCCGAGCCGCCGGCCGAGGGTGGACGCGTCGAGGTGGCGGTGGGACGGGGCGCCGCGGTGACCTTCGATCTCGGCTCGCTGGTGTCGGAGTTCCAGCGCGGGGTCGAGTCGCAGATTTCCGGCGACCCGCAGGGGCACTATGATCTGGGCATGGCGTATCGGGAGATGGGACTCCTGGAGCAGGCGGTGGAGGCGTTCCGCGCCGCCGGGCACGATCCGGCGTTCGCGCAGCGCTGCGCCGAGATGGTGGGCCGCTGCCTGCTCGATCAGGGAAGCTTCGACGAGGCCGCGCAGGAGTTCATGGTGGCGCTCGAGCTGCCCGGCGTCACCTCCGAGGGTGCGCTCGACCTGCGTTTCCAGCTCGGCCTCGCCCACGAGGCGGCCGGGCGCATCGAGGCGGCGCTCGCCGAGTTCGAGCGCGTCTACACCGCGATGCCGAGCTATCCCGACGTCGCGCAGAAGATCCGCATGTTGCGCAAGGCGTTGGAGAGCAGCTGATGAATCGCCCGGCTTCGCGCAGCGCACGCCGGGCCGATCTCCACACCCACACGACGCTGAGCGACGGCCGGCTCACTCCCGAAGAGCTGATGTCGCTGGCCGCCGAGCGTGGGCTCGCCGCGATCGCGATCACCGACCACGACACGCTGGACGCGTTGCCGCTGGCGCGCGCGACCCGCTCGCCGGTCGAGCTGGTGCCGGGTCTCGAGATGTCCACCTCGCATCAGGGGATGGATCTGCACCTCCTCGGCTACTTCGTGGATTCCGAGCATCCCGAGCTGCGCGAGCGCCTCGCGCAGTTCCGGACCGACCGCACCGAGCGCGCCCGCCGCATCATCGCGCGGCTCGCCGAGCTCGGCGCGCCGCTCGACGAGCAGCGGGTTTGGGAGCGCGCCGCGCGCGGCGTGGTGGGGCGGCCGCACGTTGCCGGGGCCCTGATCGAGGCGGGGCACGCGACCGACATGGAGGACGCTTTTCGCAGGTTCCTGGCGATGGGCGCTCCCGCCTACGTGGCGCGACCGGCGTTCAGTCCGGCCGAAGCGATTCGCCTGATCCACTCCGCGGGCGGCATCAGCGTGATCGCGCATCCCGGCGCCGCGGTTGCGGAATCCACCATCGAGCGCCTCGCGGAAGCCGGGCTCGGCGGCATCGAGGTCTGGCATCCGCAGCACGGAGTTGCGACGGTGCGAAGGCTGCAGGCGCTGGCGCGGCGCCTCGGCCTGATCGAAACCGGAGGCTCCGATTTCCATGGCAGCGGGCGCAGCGTGGAACTGGGCGATGTGTGGGTGCCGCTCTCGGTGCTCGCGCAGCTCAAGGAAGCGGCCGGAGTCAGCGGCTGATCCGGCGGCGTCTGAAGCGCCCAGCGCCTGCTTGCCGGTTCGCTCCTCGCCGCCGCCGGCCCACCTCGTTGACGCTCCGCGCCTCGCGACGATAACCTGCCGCGGCCCTGGCTCCCCATTCCACTCCGGCTGGAGAGCGACGATCGACCGTTCCAGCTCCACGCGTCTGTCCTACGCCGCACTGATGGTGGCGGCCGGACTCACCGGGGTCTACGCCGAATCCATCCCCAACTTCGAGCTGCTGACACTCATCATGTTCTGCGCCGGGGTATTGCTCGGCGTGCGCGACGGCATGCTGGTGGCGGCGGTCACCGAGGTGATCTACTCCCTGCTCAATCCCTATGGCGCGGTTCACCCGCTGGTGACGGTCTCGCAGGTGCTGGGCATGATGGCTGCGGGACTCGCCGGCGGGCTGGCGGCGCGGGTCGGCCTGCCCGGCCTGCCGGTGGGGTTGCGGGTCGCATCGCTGATTGGAATTGGCGCAGTCGTGACGATCTTCTTCGACCTGATCACGAATCTGGCGACTGCCGTGATCTTCGGCCAGCTGGTTCCCACTCTGATCGGAGGGGTGCCGTTCGCCCTATGGCATCTGTTCTGGAACGTCGTGCTGTTCGCGATTCTCGGTACACCGCTGGTGGCGGTGTTCTCGCGCTATCGCGCGCGGCTCTCCTGACCCTGGTCCTGGCGGCGCCCTCCCGCGCGCAGGCTCCATCCGCGAGTCGGCCCGACCTGCTCGACAGCGCGCTGCCTGACGCGGTTGCCTGGGTGAGCGAGCCGGGGCGCGCCGGCTGGACGCCGCCGCTCGAAATCGGGATCGCGCGCCCGCTGCCGCTCGGCGGACTGGTGCGAGGTGGCTGGAGCCTGGGCGAGGGCGACGGCACCGCGGAGGGACTTCCGTTCCCGGGCTTGTTCGCGTCGCGCCGCGCGCTGGCCGCCTACGACTCGCTCACGATTTCGCCGGGGATCATCAGCCCGCACTCTGATCTTCGTGACGGGCTCACGCAGGTGGAGCCCGCGCCGCTCGTCTACCCGGGCGGCAAGCCGCGCTCGGTGTTCGGCGCCGGGCTCGGCGATTTCGGCGTCAACGAGTCCCTGCTCAGCGCCGATCGCGGCGATGCGCGCGGACACGTCCATATCGAGGTGCGCGACGGCAATCGCGCCGCCGCCGGTCCCTACGGCCTGGCCGCGAGGCATCTGTGGAGCGTCGGACTCGCCAAAGGTTTCGGGGCGAACGAGTTCAGCATCATCTTCCGTCAGACCGGGCTGGCCGCCGAAATGCTGGCCGGCGAGCATCAGTCGGGGCGTGGTGCCTCGGGAGTGCTCGGCTGGCAGTGGAAGGGCTCGGCCTGGAGCAGCAGCGCGCGGCTCTCGCGCCAGTGGGACGAACACGAGAGCTACGGCGGCACGCTCGATCCGCTTTCGCACCGCGACGCGCAGGACGTGCGCGCGTTTGGCACGCTCGAGCATGCGAGCGGCGAGCAGCGGTTCGGCGCCGGCGTCGACTGGAGCCGATCGCGCGTGGTGCGTTCGGGCGGCGACGCATTCGAAGCCACCAGCGAGGATGCGTGGGTCAAGGCGTGGTGGAATCGCCAGACCGCGCGACGCCACGACGAAGTCGAGGTGGGCTGGGGTCACAGCGGTGGTTCGGACGAGTACGGCGCCGCGCCGCGCGCGCGCGTGGAATGGACCCTCGATCGCTCGCGACTGTCGGTGTGGGGCGCCCGGGTGCTGACCCCGGCCTGGGCGGACCTGGCGCCGGGGCAGAGGCCCTTCCTCCAGAGCACCTGGGCGCTGGGCGCGGATGCGCAGGCGGGATCGAACACGTCGAACGCCTCGCTGTCGTTGATCGCGGGGCGCACCCAGGATCGCATCCTGCTCGCGCGCCTGCCGCTCGAGGAGGAGTGGCTGCGCGAGGGCCAGGGCCGCGATCCCGATCCGTGGGAGTTCGGGGTGGTGGTGGCGCGGGTGCGGCGCACGATGGGCCGCTGGCTCGCGATCGGCGAGGGCTCGGCGACGATTCGCGACGACAGCTCCGTTCAGGCCCGCGTCGACCCCGCGCTCACCGGACGGCTCGAGGCCGATTACCTGTTCAAGGCCTTCAAGGGCGATCTCGCCGTGCGGGTGGGCGCCCAGCTCGATGGAATCGGTCCGCGCCAGACCGACGAGGCTGTCCCGCAAGATCTCAGCGCCATCACGACCTTCGGGATGACGCTGGGTCTCGCGATTTCGGAGTTCGTGGTGACGATTCGGGCGCGGGATCTCGAGAACCGGATCTACGAGGACGTCTGGATCGATCCCACCACCGGCCGGCCGGCACGCGGCCTCGGGCGCGAGATCATGATGTCGGTCGCCTGTAAGATCTTCAACTAGCGCGTCACCGTCCCCGCTGGGGAGTTCCGGATGTGCTGACCCCGGATGAGCGGCGGGGGGTGCGACTCCTGCTGGTGATCGCAATGGCCGGTCTGGCCTGGGATCTCGGGCGCGCGCGATGGCCCGAGACACCCGCGACCGCGCCGCCCGCCGCGCCCTCCGGCGCACCGATCGAGGCGCGGGCCCAGGCCGCCGAGCCCGCGGACACGCTCGATCTCAATCGTGCCTCGGCCCAGGAACTCGAGTCGCTGCCGGGCATTGGGCCGGTGCTGGCGCGACGGATCTGTGATCACCGCCAGCGCGAAGGGCCGTTTCGAAGCGTCGAGGAGCTTCGTGCCGTGCGGGGCATCGGGCCGCGGCTGCTGGCACGGATTCGCGATCGTCTGAGGGTCTCCTCGGGCTGATCGTCGTGCATCTTGCACGACTCTTCCGCCACGCGCCGTGCAGTTTCCTGTTCAGTCGAGCACGCGTCGTTCCGATACCGGAGACGACTCCGTACCCCCGGGTGCTCACGCTCCGCGTGAACCATTCCAGGTGCGGAGCCGCCGTCATGGAACGCGGGACGGATCGCTTCGTCCCGATGGGCCCTCGACCGGCGTGCGCGTGGAGTGGCCCGGCCCGACCGGGTGTGGTCCGCGCGCCCGCCACTGCCTGCGGAATGCCACGGTGCAAGAAGAACTCGCCCAGCACTTGATGGAAGCGCGCCTCATCGACGAGGCCGCACTGCTCAAGGCCCAGCAGCAGCAGAAGCAGACCGGTGGGACCCTGAGCGCCAATCTGGTCAAGAGCGGCGCCATTTCCGAAGAGGCGCTGCTCGAGTTCCTGTCGCGCCACTACGGCGTGCCGTCCGTCGATCTGCGCACGGTGGAGCCGGATCCCACGCTCACCAAGCTGCTGCCGGCCGACGTCGCGACCCGCTTCATGGCGCTGCCGGTGGCACGCAGCGGCCGCCGGCTGGTGGTCGCGCTCGCCAATCCCAACAACATCTTCGCCATCGACGACATCAAGTTCATCACCGGCTACGACGTCGAAGCGCGCGTCGGTTCCGAGACCATGATCAAGAAGGCCCTCGACAAGGCCTACGACTCGGCCGGAACCATGGCCGACGTGATGAAGGGCTTCGAGGAGGACCTGTCGGTCGTCGAGGAGGAGGACACCTCCGAAGCCGATTCGGGGCTCAGCGCCGCCGACGAGGCGCCGATCGTCAAACTGGTCAACTCGCTGATCGCCGATGCGGTGCGCAAGGGCGCCTCGGACATCCACATCGAGCCCTACGAGAAGACGATGCGCGTGCGCTTCCGCATCGACGGCGTCATGCAGGAGATGATGGCGCCGCCCTTCAAGTTCAAGGCCGCGATCATTTCCCGCCTCAAGATCATGGCCGAACTCGACATCGCCGAGCGCCGCGTGCCGCAGGACGGCCGCATCAAGATCAAGGTCCTGAACCGCACCATCGATCTGCGCGTCTCGTCGCTGCCCACGATCTTCGGCGAGAAGATCGTGATGCGAATTCTCGACAAGGGCAACCTCAACATCGATCTGGAGAAGCTCGGCTTCGAGCCCATGGCGATGAAGGAATTCACCGGCGCCATCGCCAATCCCTACGGCATGGTGCTGGTCACCGGACCGACGGGATCGGGAAAGACGACCACGCTCTACTCGGCGCTCTCGCGCGTCAACACGCCCGAGGTGAACGTGATGACCGCCGAGGACCCTGTCGAGTACAACCTCGACGGCATCAACCAGGTGCTGGTGCACGAGGACATCGGGCTCACTTTCGCCGCGGCGCTCAAGGCATTCCTGCGGCAAGACCCGAACATCATCATGGTCGGCGAGATCCGTGACCTCGACACCGCTTCGATTGCCGTCAAAGCCGCGCTCACCGGTCACCTGGTGCTCTCGACCCTCCACACCAACGACGCGCCCAGCGCGATTGGCCGCATGGTGGACATGGGCATCGAGCCCTTCCTGGTCGCCTCATCGATCAACCTGGTGCTCGCCCAGCGTCTGGTGCGCAAGGTGTGCCTCCAGTGCCGCAAGCAGATCAAGCTGAGCGAGGAGGTGCTGAACGAGTTGCAGCTCGACCCCAAGGAGGCCGCCAAGGCCACGTTCTTCGAAGGCGAGGGCTGCATCGAGTGCAACAACACCGGCTATCGCGGTCGCGCCGGCGTCTACGAGGTCATGCCGATGTCTTCCAAGCTGCGCGAGCTGGTGCTGGAACGCTCGTCGGCGGGGGAGATCAAGAAGCTCGCGATCGAGGAGGGAATGCTCACGTTGCGCCGCGACGCTCTCGAGAAGTTGAAGCGCGGCATCACGTCCACCGAGGAAGTGCTCAAGGAGACCGCGGCCGACAAGCTCTAGGCCGCAGCCCAACAAAGGAGAACGTCGTGGTCACCCTTCGCCAGCTGCTCGAGGACATGGTGCAGCGCAAAGCTTCCGACCTGCACATCACCGCCGGAGTCCCGCCCGAGTTCCGCGTGGACGGTTCGGTGGTGCCGTCGGAGTCGGAGGTGCTGACCCCCGAGATGTGCGCGCAGATCGCGTACAGCGTGCTGTCCGACGAACAGCGCAAGCGATTCGAGACCACCAAGGAGCTCGACTTCTCGTTCGGGGTGAAGGGGCTGTCGCGCTATCGCGCCAACGTCTACTTGCAGCGCGGCGTGGTGACCATGGCGATCCGCCAGATTCCCTACGAGATCCTGCCGATGGAGAAGCTCGGACTGCCGCCGATCGTGAAGGAGTTCACCACCCGGCAGAAGGGCATGATCCTGATCACCGGTCCGACCGGCAGCGGCAAGTCGACCACCCTCGCGGCGATGCTCGACCGCATCAACTCGACGCGACAGAGCCACATCATCACGATCGAGGACCCGATCGAGTACATCCATCACCACAAGAAGTGCATCGTCAATCAGCGCGAAATCGGCGCCGACACCAATTCGTTCCCGACCGCGCTCAAGTACGTGCTCCGGCAGGACCCCGACATCATTCTGATCGGTGAAATGCGCGATCTCGAGACCATCGAGGCGGCCCTGACCATCGCCGAGACCGGCCACCTGGTGTTCGCGACCCTGCACACCAACAGCACGTACGAAGCGGTGAACCGCATCGTCGACGTGTTCCCGGCCGATCAGCAGAAGCAGATCCTCACCCAGCTGGCGTTCACGCTCGAAGGGGTCATGACTCAGCAGCTGGTTCCGCGGAGCCGCGGTGGCGGCCGAATCATGGTGGCCGAGGTGCTGGTGTGCACGCCGGCGATCAAGGCCGTGATCCGCGAGGGCAAGACCCACCAGATCTACAGCCTGATGCAGGCGGGCCAGAAGTTCGGGATGCAGACCATGAATCAGTCGCTGATGCAGGCGGTGCTCGACAAGCAGCTCACGCCCGAGGATGCGCTGGATCGCAGCACGGACCGAGTCGAGCTCGACACGATGCTCAGCAAGGTCCTGCGCGCTGCGGCATAGGAGGACACGATGGCGGTCTTTGTTTGGAAGGGGCGCACGCTCGCCGGCGAAGCCCAGACGGGTGAGATCGAGGTCGGCCGTCAGGAAGAGGCCCTCGACATCCTCCGCAAGAAGAAAATCCTCATCACGTCGCTGCGGCCGAAGACCGGCGGCTTCAACCTGCCGAAATTCGGCGGGGCCGGCGTGTCCACCAAGGACCTGGCGATCTTCACCCGGCAGTTCGCGACCATGATCTCGGCCGGTCTGCCGTTGGTCCAGTGCCTGGACATTCTCGCCAAGCAGTCGAGCAAGCCGTCGTTCGGCCGGGTGATCGGCGAGGTGACCCGCGAGGTGGAATCGGGCTCGACCCTCTCCGACGCGCTCGGCAAGCACAGGCAGGTCTTCGACGACCTGTTCCGCAACATGGTGGCGGCCGGCGAAGCGGGCGGCGTGCTCGACGAGATCCTCATGCGTCTCGCGACCTATATCGAGAAGGCCGACGCCCTCAAGCGCAAGATCCAGAGCGCCATGGTGTATCCGGCGGTGGTGTTGACGGTCGCGCTGGGCGCCACCTCGTTCATGCTGATCTTCATCATCCCGACCTTTGCCAAGATGTTCAGCGACTTCGGCGGCGAGCTGCCGCTTCCCACCAAGATCGTGCTCACCCTCTCGAACCTGCTGCAGCATTTCTGGTGGGTTGGCCTGTTGATCCTGGTGGCCGGATTCATTGCGTTCCAGCGGTACTACGCCACCGAGAACGGCAAGCGCATCGTGGACGGCGCCATGCTCAAGTTCCCGGTGCTGGGCGACGTGCTCCTGAAGGGCGCGGTGGCCCGCTTCACGCGTACGCTGGGAACGCTGATCGCCTCGGGCGTGCCGATTCTGGCTGGCCTCGAGATCACCGCCCGCACCGCGGGCAACAAGATCATCGCCGAGGCCATCATGACGGCGCGCGCCTCTATCCGAGAGGGCGAGACGGTGTCGGCGCCGCTCAAGACCTCGGGCGTGTTCCCGCCGATGGTGGTGCAGATGATCTCGGTGGGTGAGCAGACCGGCGCGCTCGACGAGATGCTCACCAAGATCGCGGTCTTCTACGAGGCCGAGGTGGACACCGCCGTGGACACCCTGACCTCGATCATCGAGCCGGTCATGATCGTGGTCATGGGCGGCATCGTCGGCGGCATGGTGGTCGCCATGTACCTGCCGATGTTCAAGCTGATCTCGGTGGTCTCCGGAGGCAACCACTGATGTCGAAGCCGCAACTCCAACCGGTCGGCGCGGCGGGCGAGCACGCTCTGGCTGCAGCGGGTGCCAAGCCCGCCGCGGCCGAGGCGACGCCTTCCGGCGGCCGGCGGGCCTCGGACCGCTGGGCGGGGCTCGCCTCGCTGGTGCGCGCGCGCCTGCTGGTCGCGACGCTGGCGCTGCCGGTGGGGGTACTGTTGCGTCCCGAGGCCACCGAGTCGAGCTGGTGGGTGCTGTGGTGGTCGCTGCTGGCGGTGGGGCTGCTGTCCGCCGCCTACGGGATCGGCGTGCGCATGCAGAAGGGGCTGTCGGCGCAGCTGTCGCTGCAGCTCGCCGGCGACGTGCTGCTGGTCACCGCGCTCTCGACCTGGACCGGCGGCCGCGACAGCCAGTTCGTGCTGTTCTACGTGCTGGTGGTGATCACCGGCGGCCTGATGGGCCGGATGCCGGGAGGGGTGCTCACCGCGGTCGCGACGTGCCTCTCTTTCGTTGCGCTGCCCTGGGTGGTGCGGATCTGCGGCGCGCCGCTGCCCGACGCGGGGACGCCGGCGATTCTCCGCCCGAGCATGGTGGTGGCGTTCCTGGCGATCGTCGGCGTGCTCTCGGGGCTGCTCGGCGAGCGCGTCCAGAAGACCCGCGACGCCCTGCATCGCACCGCCCGCGAGCTGAATCGCGTGAGGGTGGACAACGACGTGATCCTGCGCCATCTCGCCAGCGGGGTGCTGACGGTGGACGAGCGCGGCACCATCACCTTCCTGAATCCGGCCGCCGAGCAGGTGCTCGGGCTGCGGGGCCTCGAGCTGCGCGGCCGTTCGGCGGCCGAGGCGCTTCCCGAGCGGCTGTCGGCCCTGCGTGACCTGGTGCAAAAGACGCTGGAGGAGGGCGCCCAGCGCGTGCGCGTCGAGCTGATGATGCGCGGGGTGTCCGGGCGGCCGCTGCCGGTCGGCGCCAGCACCAACATGCTGGAGCACGACGGGGTGGTCTCCGGAGTGGTGGTGGTGTTCCAGGACCTGAGCGAGGTGCGCGAGATGGAGCGGCTGGCCCGCCGCAACCAGACGCTGGCCGAGGTCGGCGCGCTGGCGGCCGGCATCGCCCACGAACTGCGCAACGGCCTCAACCCGATCAGCGGTTCGGTGGAACTGCTGCAGAGGGATTTGACGCTGGACTCCGAGCACGCGGTGCTCATGGATCTGATCAGTCGCGAATGCACGAGGTTGCATCGCTTCGTGACCGATCTGCTCACCTACACCAAGGAGCGCGATCTGGTGAAGGAGCCGCTCTCGCTCGACGAGCACCTGGGCGCACTCTGTGACGATCTGCGGCGCGATCCGCGGCGCGGTCAGGAGGTGGCGGTGAAGCTGGACCGGCCGGATGCGGACGCCGTGGTGCGGGTGGACCGCGAACAGCTCCGGCAGGTATGGCTGAATCTGGCGGCCAACGCGTTCGAGTCCATGGGCCCGCGCGGTCAGCTCACGGTGCGCTGGCGTCCCACCGCCGGCGAAGGAGTGTTCGTGGAGTTCGAGGATCAGGGCAGTGGCATTGCACCCGGAGATCTCGCGCAGGTGGCGCAGCCGTTCTTCACCACCAAGCAGGGAGGCACCGGGTTGGGGCTCGCGATCGCGCAGCGCATCGTCGAGCGCCATGGCGGCACGCTGGTGCTGGAGAGCGAACTGGGAAAAGGGACGACCGCTCGGGTGACGCTGCCCGCCGCGGGTGTGCACGCATTGCAGGCGGCGTGACGCGACGCCTGTTCACGACCGGAACGAGGTGAAGGCGATGGCCGGGGAAAAGATCCTGGTGGTGGACGACGAGCAGAGCATGACGCAGTACCTGGGCATCGTGCTCCGCAAGGAAGGCTTCGAGGTGATCACGGCGGGGAACGGCCGCGAGGCGTTCGAGCGCGTGAAGAACGACGCGCCCGACGTGGTCATCACCGACATCAAGATGCCGGGAATGGACGGCATCCAGCTGCTCCAGGCCATCAAGAAGCACGAGCCCGCGCTTCCGGTCGTGATCATGACGGCGTATGCGTCGCAGCAGTCGGCGATCGATGCCGTGAACATGGGCGCGTTCCAGTACATGATCAAGAACGCCAAGAACGACGAGATCAAGCTGGTGGTTCGGAACGCGCTCGAGATGCGCAAGGTCCGGCAGGAGAACCAGTACCTCAAGCGCGAACTCAAGAAGGGTCACGACGAGAAGGAGATCATCGGTTCGTCCGAAGAGATCGTGCGCGTGTTCCGGCTGGTGGAGAAGGTGGCGGACAGCGACGCCACCATCATGATCCAGGGTGAGAGCGGCACCGGCAAGGAGCTGATCGCCAAGGAAGTCCACTACGGCAGCCGCCGGGCCAGTGGTCCGTTCGTGAGCATCAACTGCGGCGCGATTCCGCGCGACCTGCTCGAGAGCAACCTGTTCGGCCACGTGAAGGGATCCTTCACCGGAGCGGTGCGCGATTCGGCGGGACTGTTCCAGGTCGCCGAGGGCGGAACCTTCTTCCTCGACGAGGTGGGGGAGATGCCGCTCGCGACCCAGGTCAAGCTGCTGCGTGCGCTGCAGGAGCGCGAGATCATCCCGGTCGGCGGGACGCAGCCGGTCAAGATCGACTGCCGACTGGTGGCGGCGACCAACGCCGACCTCGAGCGCGAAGTCGCGGAGGGCCGCTTCCGTGCCGACCTCTTCTACCGGCTGAACGTGATCCCGATCAAGCTGCCCTCGCTGCGCCAGCGCCGGGAGGACATTCCATTGCTGATCGAGCACTTCCTCAAGCGGCACGCCGAGAACGGCGCCGCCAAGACCATCAGCAAGGAAGCCACCGAGATTCTCATGAAGTATGACTGGCCGGGCAACGTGCGCGAGCTGGAGAACGTCATCGAACGCGCCGTGATCCTGGACGAGAGCGGAAGGCTCGAGCCCGAGGATCTCCCCGACAAGATCCGACTGGGCCCCAGCCAGCGGGGCAGCCTGATCATCGAATCGCCAACCCTGACGCTCGAGGAGCTGGAGCGCGAGTACATCCTCAAGGTGCTCCACTCGACGCGCTGGCAGAAGAAGAAGGCCAGCGAGATCCTCGGCATCAACGCTTCGACGCTCTACCGCAAGCTGATCGCTTACGGAGTGGAGAAGCCGGGCGCGCGGGATCCCGAGCTCGGGATGCCCGACGGCGCCGAGGGCGAGGAACACGCGGCGTAGCGGCTCGATCGCGGAGGGGGCCTTTCCCTCGAAGCGTGCAATTCGCGCGGCCTGCGCAAAGTGCAAGCAGCAGTCCCGGGATGGTTGAAGTTTGCCCGCAGAATCGAGCACCTCGTTGAGATGCAAAGACTCGGACCGGGGGCGCAATCACAGACCGGGCAGGCGGTTAGCAGAGCCGAGAGACGCGAGAATGCTCGTTGGCATGCGCTCTGCAGCATGCGGATTCCGAGGGGCGATCATCAAGTCGAGGCGACCCCGGAAACCCAACAGGAGGAGTCAGCAATGTTCCGGAATCAGAAGGGCTTCACGCTGATCGAGCTGATGATCGTCGTGGTCATCATCGGTATTCTCGCGGCGATCGCGATCCCGAACTTCATCGCGATGCAGAACCGCGCGAAGGAAGGCTCGACCAAGGCCAACATGCACACCTTCCAGCTCTCGGCTGAGGACTGGGGCGTGCAGCACGACGGCGCCTACGCCGACGTGGCGGACAGCGTCGCGACCCTGCTGCCTTCGGCGGGCGCGAACTTCAAGAACCCGTTCGACCAGACCGTCGGCCCCAACCAGGCGTGGGAAGACCTGGGCAGCACGCTGACCGCGAACACCGGTCCTTCGGGCATCGTGTCGTACGCGGACTCGTCGCTGAACACCTACTCGATCAAGGGCTATGGCAAGAGCGCCGCGCTGACCCTGGTGCTCACCGCCGGTCAGTAAGCTCGAAGCAGTCTCACGCCGGGGCGGGACGAAAGTCCCGCCCCTTCGTGTTTCCGGGCGCCGTTCCCAGGTGCGGGGCAAACTCCGGGGCAGCGCGCGATGGGGAGGTCCGCCTGGTCATCCTGGTGGTCTCTCAATTTGCATCGCCGATGCGGAATGCGCGGGAAATTGTTCAGCTCCGCTCGCGCAACTCATTGATTCGCTTCACCGGCGCGTGGCACACCAGTTGCGCTATTTCTGGATCGAATGCCGTGGTGGCATGTGAACGGAGTCCGATCATGAGAACGCAAGACAATCGGGGCTTCACGCTGATCGAGCTGATGATCGTAGTGGTGATCATCGGGATCCTGGCGGCGATCGCGATCCCCAACTTCATCTCGATGCGGCACCGGGCCGATGAGGCCAGCGTCAAGAGCAACATGCACACGATGCAGTTGATCATGGAAGACTTCTCGGTTCTGAACGACGGCTTCTACCCCACCTCGGCGGCTTCGACGGTCCCCGATGGACGGACCCTCGCTCAACTCTGCCCGACCGGGACCTACCCGCTCAATCCCTTTACCCACGCAGCCTCGGTGGTCATGTTCAACGCCAATCCGACCAGCGGCCACCCCGGGGAGCTGGGCATCAATCCGGCGCAGATCAGCACCTACCAGATCAAGGGCAATGGCCCGCTGGGCGATTCCCTGAACCTGGTCCTCTCCACCGGTCAATAGGCCCACACGCTTCGATTTCTGCCTGCCGGCTCCACCCGGGGCCGGCACATCGTTTGCGTTTCGGCTCGGAGCGGCGCCCGGTGCTCGGCCCGCGAAGCGGACTCCCGGGGCCAAGTGAGAGTCCTGAACCGGCTTCAGGGGAAGATGGAGGGAGCGGCGGTGGGCAGCTCGACCAGCAACAGCGGACTCCGGCCAGTTCGCGACCGGGAGATCGGCCATTCCCGCGTCGCAGCGCCGGCGATCCGGGCGGTCGGGCTGTGCAAGTTCTACCGCAGCAACTGGACCTTCAAGGTCACGCGCGGGCTGGAGAGCCTGGACCTCGAGGTCGAGCGGGGCGAGGTGCTCGGACTGCTGGGGCCCAATGGCGCCGGCAAGACCACCACGCTCAAGCTGCTCACCGGGCTCCTGACACCCAGCGCCGGACAGGCCTGGCTGCTGGGGGTCTCGATCGACGAGACCGCGTGCCGTCGCTCGCTCGGCTTCCTTCCCGAGCAGCCCTATTTCTACGACTACCTCGGCGGGCTCGAGTATCTCGAGCTGGCCGCCGGGCTCTCGGGCGTCGAGCCTCGCGAGATTCGCGCGCGCGCCTCGCACTGGCTGGATCGCGTCGGCCTTGGCGCGCGGCCGAAGCTCAGGCTCCGCAAGTATTCGAAGGGGATGCTGCAGCGGCTCGGTCTCGCCGCGGCGCTGGTCCACGAGCCCAAGCTGCTGATCCTCGACGAGCCAATGAGCGGCCTCGATCCGCTCGGCCGTCGTGATGTGCGCGAGCTGATCCTCGAGCAGAAGGCGCGCGGCACCACGGTGCTGTTCTCCTCCCACATCCTGCCGGACGTGGAAGCGCTGTGCGACCGCGCCGCGATCATCCTCGATGGTCGCCTGCGGCGCATCGCGCCGGTCGGCGAGCTGGTGGACCAGGGCGTGCGCCGCGTCCTCGTGCGCTGCGAGCCGCTCGGCATTGTCGAGCTGCCGGCGGAGTGGGGGAGCCGCGTGAAGCGCGAGGACCGCGGCGGCGAGACCGAGCTGCACCTCGGCGCATCCGACGACGTCAATCGCGTGCTGGACTGGCTGATCCAGCGTGGGAAAGCGGTGCATGCGGTGACCCCCGAGCGCGCCACGCTCGAGGCGCTGTTCCTGGCGACGGCGGCAGGCGCTTCGGACCAGACCGATCGGAGGAGCGCATGAAATCGCTCCTGATCGCCCACAACACCTTTCGCGAAGCGATGCGCGACCGCCTGATGGCCGGCGTGCTGGTGGCCGGCGCGCTGATGATGCTGATCACTCAGGCCATCAGTCCGCTCGCGCTCGGCGAAGCCAGGCGTCTGACCGTGGATCTGGGGTTGTCGAGCATTTCCCTCCTCGGTCTGCTCGTGATCCTGCTGGTCGGCACTTCGCTGGTCGCGAAGGAGATCGAGCGCCGCACCATCTTCAACCTGCTGTCGCGTCCGATCGCGCGCGGAGTCTATCTGGTCGGCAAGTGGGCGGGGTTGAGCGGCGCGCTGTGGGCGACCACCGCGCTGCTGACGATGGCGCTGTGCGCGGTGCTGATGGTGCGCGGTTATGGATCCGACGTGCCGGCGGTGCTGCAGGCGGGCTTCTTCTCGGCGCTCGAACTCTCGGTGGTGACCGCGATCGCGGTGCTGTTCTCGGCGCTCTCGACTCCGGTGCTGTCGGCGCTCTACACCCTCGGCGTCTGGCTGGTCGGCCAGTGGACCTACGATCTGCGCGGGTTCGCCGACAGGTTTCCGGCAGGGCTGAAGGGGCTGATCCGGATGGTGGCCGACCTCGCCCCCAACCTGCCGCTCTTCAACCTGCGCACGCTGGCCGCCGAAGGTCGGGTGGCGCCGGCGCTCCACGTGCTGACCGCCGTCGGCTACGCCGCGCTCTACGTCGCCTGCGCGCTGGCGCTCGCTTCGGCGGCGCTCGAGCGGCGCGAGTTCAAATGAGCCTGAGGCCGCTGCCCTCGTCCCGCGTCTGGGCGGCCTGGAGCGTCGCGCTGTTCAGCGGGGCCATGGCGATGCAGCTCGCGCACTTCGCCTATCGCGATCTGCCCCGCCCGCAGCCCCTCGCCGAACTCTCGTACTACCCGTCGGGCGTGGCGCTGCGACCGGCGACCCTCGGGCACGCCGAGAGCGCGGCGGATCTCGCCTGGCTCCGGGCCGTCCAGTACTACGGCGGTCACCGGCTCGGGGACAATCAGTTCGCGAAAATGGAGCACGTCTTCACCATCCTCACGTCGCTCTCGCCGCATTTCATCCCGGCCTACGTGTTCGGGGGCTTCGCGCTCGCCCAGGAGGGGCGGGACTTCCCGGCCGCCGAGCGACTGATGCTCGCCGGACTCGACAGCAATCCGACCAGCGGCGAGCTGGCCTTCGAGCTCGGCTTCCTCTACTACGTGAAGCCGGGCGAGCGCGACCTTCGGAACGCCGCCCGCTACTTCGAACAGGCCTCGCGGCAACCGGATGCACCTGCCGAGGCGGCTCGCTTCGCCGCCTTTTCCCGGCAGCAGTCCGGGGACCTGGCGGTGGCCTACGAGCTGTGGTCGAACGTGCGCCTGCACTCCCCGAACGTCTATCTGCGGGAAATGGCCCAGGAAAAGATGAACGAGATCGAATCCGCAATCGAGACCGGCCGCCGGGAGGCGGCGGTTCATCGTCTGAGCACCCCGCGGGTGCTCATCAGGCGCTAGCGCCCCTCCGGGGACACCGGGCTCCGCCCGGCGCGGCCCCCCCCGGCCCCCCGGCGTCCGGACCACGCAAGATTGCGCTCAAGCGCGGCAAGGCTCCTTCCGATCACTAGGGCGTAACGCTGCAGGAGGCGGCGCCTCGCGGGCTCACGCTCGGAGAGCGATCGGCGCGTCAACCGCACCGCACGCACGCGACGGCCTCAACTCGCACCGCGTCTAGGGAGTGAAGCCATGCTCTTCGGAAAGAAGCAGTCCCTGGTGGGACTGGACATCGGCAGTCACACGATCAAAGCGGTCGAGCTCGAAGGCCAGACCAACAAGAGCTACCGGCTCACCAACTGGGGCATCTCCGCGCCGCTCGCCGAAGCGATCGTCGACGGGGAAATCATGGACCGCCAGATGGTGACCGACGCCATCAGCAATCTGCTCGAGTCGCGCGGCATCAAGTCGCGCAGCGTGGTGGCGGCGGTGAGCGGCCGCGCGGTGATCGTGAAGAAGATCACCATGAACAAGCTCTCGGCCGAGGATGCGCAGCAGGCCGTCTACTGGGAGGCCGAGCAGCACGTCCCCTACGACATCAACGACGTGTCGCTCGACTTCGAGATCCTCGGGCCCTCGCCCGCCGACCCCAAGCAGATGCAGGTGCTGCTGGTCGCCGCCAAGCGGGACATGGTGATGTCGTTCAGCGACCTGATCCGCGAGGCCGGGCTCAACCCGCTGATCGTGGACGTCGACTCGTTCGCAGCGCAGAACGCGCTCGCCAACAACTATGAATTCACGCCCGAAGAGGTGGTCGCGATCCTCAACATCGGATCCGAGATCACCAACATCAACATCACCCAGGGCGGCGTTCCCTACTTCACCAAGGACCTCCAGGTCGGCGGCAACACCTTCATCGAGGCCGCCCAGCGCAAGTTCAACCTCAGCCAGTCCGAGGCCTCGGCCGCGGTGCGCGGCGAGTCCGGCGCCAATCTGGAGATGACGCCGGTGATCGAGCAGAGCTGCGAAGGCCTCGCGACCGCGCTCGAGCGCGCGCAGGCCTACCTGCGCACCGCCGGAGAGGCCGGCGCAATCTCGCGGATCATGTTGTGCGGTGGAGCGGCCCTGACACCGGGGCTGAGCGAATACCTGAATCGCCGCTTCGGCGTGCCGTCCGAAATCGCCAACCCGCTGGCCCGGATCCACTACGACCCGTCGCTGTTCGCGGGGCAGGACGTCATGAAGGTGGCGCCGCTGCTCACGGTCGGGATCGGACTGGGACTGCGCCGCCTGGGAGACAAGAAATGATCCGGATCAACCTGCTGCCGCGTGAGGAAAAGGCTCAGCGGAAGCCCGCCGTCAGCCTCAAGGTCAACGACCTGGTGCTGCCGCTGGTGCTGCTGGCCGGCTCGGGGCTGATCGTGACCGCGACCGTGCTCGCGCAGCGCTCGCGGGCCGCCGCGCTCGAGAAGTCGATCGCCGACGTCGAAGCGCAGTCACGCGCGCTGGCGCCGCAGATCGAGCGGGTCAATCGGCTGGCGCAGGAGCGCGCCGAGCTGGATCTCCGGCTCGGCATCATCAACAAGCTCGAGAAGGGCCGCACCCAGACCGTGCGCCTGATGGACGAGCTGGCGCGCTGCATCCCCGATCACCTGTGGCTGGTCGGCGCGACCCAGGACGGCGGCACGCTCAACCTGGACGGCATGACGTTCTCGAATCTGGTGGTGTCCGACTTCATGTCGCGCCTCGAGCGGTCGCCGATGTTCGCCAACGTGAACCTCGAAGTCGCCGAGCGCGGGAAGGTCTCGGACGCCGAAGTCGTGAAGTTCAAGGTTTCCTGTCAGCTCACGCCTGACGAGCCGGCGAACTAGGAGAGCGAGATGGCCAACGTCGACCTGAGAAATCCGGTAGTTCAGAAGGCCCTCCTGAGCTTGCTGGTTGCGGCCGGGGTGCTGGGCGTCTTCTACTTCACGCATCTCCTGCCGTTCGGATATCCGGCCCAGAGCGAGCGGATCGACGCTCTCAAAGCCGACTACGAGAAGAAGGCGGCCGAGCTGGCGCGGGCTCGCGCCACGGTCGCTGACCTGCCGCGCTTCGAGGCCGAGTACGACCAGCTGCACGAGCGCTGGACGACGGCGGCCGAGCTGCTGCCGACCGACCGGCAAATGGCGGCGCTGCTGCGCAAGATCACGCTCTCGGCTCAGGAGACGGGCTGCCAGTTCGTGGTGTTCCGCCCGAGCAGCCCGCGCACCGAGACCTATTACACCGAAATGCCGTTGCAGCTTCAGGTCAACGGCGGCTATCACCAGGTCGGCTCGTTCCTCGCCGAGCTGGCCAACATGCGCCGCATCATCACCGTCGGCAATCTGCACCTGCGCCAGAATGCGCAGACCAAGGGCGACGATGGCCTGACCACCACGGCCGATTGCGTCGCCTCGGCCTACAGCCTCAATTCCTCACCGGCGCCGGCAGCGCCCGCGCCGACCGGCAAGAAGGGGGGAGCCGCGAATGCGCACAAGTCGTCCTGATCCCGCACCGCGGCCGCGCCTCATCACGGCGTCCGCTCTGGCGGCGCTGCTCATGGCGGGCATGGCGGTCCATGCGCTCGCCGCTGACGCTCCGCCGGCCTCGGCTCCGGACTCGGTGAAGCCTGCGCCGACTCCGGCCGCGCCAGCTGCCACCGCGCCCCTGACCAGCGCTCCGGCGAAGACGCCGGCGCACCCGGTCGTGCCGCCGAATCACACCCTGATCACGCCGAGCACCGCGAAGCCCGCGGCTCCGGCGTCGGCCCCATCCAGGCCGTCGATGCCTTCTCCGGCGACCGCGAGCCAGCCGGCTGCGACCCCGGCGAAGCCGGTGGCCAAGGCGGCAACGACTCCGGCGACCGCCTCGGCGAAGCCGGCGGTTCCCGCCGCCTCCATGCCGGCGGCGAAGCCGATGACTCCGTCCGCGTCGGTCCCGCCCAGGACGACGGCGGCCCCGGCCACGGCGAGCCCGGCCGTGCGCGCCACGCCGGCCCCCGCGCCGCCGCACACGACGGCGCCGAACGCGGCGAGCAACGCGGCGAAACCCGGCATGGCTCCGAACGCGGCGGCGCCCGGCTCGCCGGCCAAACCGGCGGCGCCGACACATGCCGCGCCCGCGACCGCGCCACCCTCGTCGGTGAAGCTGCCGGCGCCGAGCATGGCGACCAAGGGAACGCCTCCGGCGCAGCCGAACTCGGTGGTGAAGCCCGCCTCCACTCCCACGAATGGTCCGGTCGTGGTTCCGGCCAAGCCCGCTCCGAAGCCGGTTCCGACCTCGATGCTTCCGCAGATCGATGAACAGGTCACCTATCAGTACAACGCCCTCGGCCGTCGGGATCCGTTCCAGCCCATGGTGGGTGGCGGCTTCATCGGCCAGGACGTCGGCGGTGACGCTCCGCCCGACGTCGGCGGAATCAAGGTGGTCGGCATCGTCTGGGGAGCCGACGACAAGTTCGCTCTCATCGAGGATCCCCGCGGCAACAGCGGCGTGCTGCGCACGGGCGACAAGGTGATGAACGGATACGTGGAGTCGCTTCAGCGAGATGCAGTGGTCGTCAAACTCTCAGTGGATGGTCAGACGGAGACGGTCACCATTCCGCTGACGCGAAAGGGAGACAGCAATGCGAACCGGTAGGGTCCTGGCGGGCCTCTTGACGATGGTGGGCGTTTGCCTCGCGCTTCTGGCCGTGAAGCCGGCTTCGGCGCAGGACGACCAGCCCAAGGCAACCGAGCACGTGGGTCTGGTGCGTACCGGCACCGAGACCTTCAGCCTGGACGTGGAAGGCGCGGACATCCGGACGGTGCTGCGCGCGATCGGCGAGTTCAGCGGCCGGAACATCATGGTCGCGAACGACGTCCACGGCACCGTGAAGGTCAATCTCCACAACGTGGGCTGGAAGGAAGCGCTGCGCACGATTCTTCGCAGCGCCGGCCTCGACTACGTCGACGAAAACGGCATCCTGCGTGTCGACGACATGGGCAAGCTGCAGTCCGAGAGCGTCGAGCGTGACGCGGCGCGCGCCAAGCAGATGGACCTGGCGCCGCTCGAAACGCGCATCGTTCATCTGAACTACGCCAACGCTTCCGAGCTGGCCTCGGCACTGGCGCCGTCGCTCACCAAGCGCGGGAGCATCCAGACCGAGAAGCGCACCAACTCGATGATCGTCTCCGACCTCTCCGACAACGTCGAGCGCGTCGAGGAGATGGCGCTGCAGCTGGATTCCACCACGCCGCAGATCGAGATCACCGCCAAGCTGGTGGACGTCTCGGTCAAGGCGCTGCGGGATCTGGGCGTCGAGTGGAGCGTCGGCGGCCTGAGCCCGGGCAACAATCCGGCGAACGGAACCGGCGACGTGAGCGTCAGCGAACCCAAGAACCCGGCCTCGGTGGTGCTGCACTACGGCATCACCAAGAACTGGGGCAATCTCGACGCCAAGCTGGAAGCGCTCGAGCTGAACAACAAGGCCAACATCATCTCGAACCCGCGCATCACCACGGTGGACAACCGCGAGGCGCGCATCCTGGTGGGCCAGAAGATTCCGTTGATCGTGCAGGACGTGGCCGGCAACCCGGTCTCGCAGCTGCAGACCATCGGCATCCAGCTCAAGGTGACCCCGCACCTGACCTCCGACAAGAAAGTCATCATGGACCTGCATCCCGAGGTCAGCGACCTGGCCAGCGGAAGCACGGTGCAGGGCGGCGTCATCATCAACACCAGCGAGGCCGACACGCGCGTGATGGTGGACGACGGTCAGACCGCGGTGATCGGCGGCCTGATCCGCACCAACGACTCTTCGACGCGTCAGGGCATCCCGTTCCTCAAGGACTTCCCGATCGTCGGCATCCTGTTCCGGTCGAGCAACGTGACGCGCGAGAATCGCGAGCTGATCATCTTCGTGACTCCGCGCCTCTTGAACGCGCTCGCCAACAACTAGCAGTCGCTGCAACTGTCTCTCCGGGCCGCCGGCGCCTCGCGCCGGCGGCCCATCGCGTTGGCGCGCGAACGCTGTGCTAGGCTGCGTTCATGAATGTGCGGGACTCTCGGCCCATCGCTCTGATCGGCCTGATGGGCGCCGGCAAGACCGCGGTGGCGCGCTGTCTGGGAGAACGGCTCGGAGTGAGCGTCGCCGATCTCGATTCCCTGCTCGAAGCCGAGACCGGCCGCACCATTGCCGAGCTTTTCGAGCGTGAGGGCGAGGCGGTGTTCCGGCAGCGCGAGGGCCAGCTCCTCGAACGCGTGCTGGCCGACGGGGTGAAGGTGATCGCCTGTGGCGGCGGGATCGTGGTCGATCCCCGCCATCGCGAGCTGCTGCGCGGGCGCTGCGACGTGATCTGGCTGGGCGTGAGCCCGGGTCGGGCGGCACAGCGGCTGGCCGGCGAGACCGCTGCGCGACCGCTCCTCCAGGGAGACGCTCCGGTGCGCCGACTCGAGCGGCTCCTCGGCGAGCGCGAATCCTTCTACCGCGAGACCGCCCATCATCTGGTCGATACCGAGGGCCTCGATCCCGACGCCGTGGCGAAGCAGGTGCTGGCCGTGGTCGGGGCGGCGAGGTGAGCGCGCGTCGGACCCGCGCGTTGCTGACGCTGGCGCTGCTCGCGGCCTCGTGCGCGCCGAACGCACGCCGGCCGGCGCCGCTCGATCTGGCCACGCTCGCCGATCGCTACGAACGGCTGCGCGAGACCCGCGCGGCGCGGGCGCGCGCCACGCGGCTCGACGGAACGCTGTGGGTGGAAGGGGAGGCGGTGGGCCGCTGGCCGGCGATCGACCTCGACGTCGCGCTGGCCGGGCCCGACGCGATCCGAGCGCGGATGGCGTCGCTGTTCGGCACCGCCCTCGATCTCACCGTGCGCGACGACACGCTGCGCGCCTGGGTGCCGCCGCGCCGGATCGCGATCGAGACCGGAAGTCTCGGCGATTCGCTCGGCGTCCGCGAACCGGGAGCCTGGGCCTGTCGGGTGTTCGCCGCCGACTGGACGGCCAGCAACGCGGAGTGGACTCCGCCTTCGCGCGACACGCTGTGGTGGGCACGCTGGAGCGAGAGCGGCGACTCGCTGGCGATGGGGGTCGGAACCGACGGATTGCCGCAGCGAGTTCGGCTCTGGGACGACCCCGGGCGCTCGCTCGAGGTGCGGTACCCCGACTGGGGCTGGCAATCAGGACAGGCCTGGCCCGAACGCATCGAGGTGGTCGAGGGCGACAGGCACTGGCGCGTGAGCTGCCGCATCGAGCGATTCCAGTTCGCGGATCGCCCCGATCCGCGCTGGCTGGCGCTCTCGATCCCGTCGGGCGTCGAACGGGTGGACTGGAGCCGGCTGAGGCGCGCCCTCGAACGGATGAGAGAGGCGCGATGAATCGGTCCGCGCGGCGCGGCGCGCAAGCCGCGATGCTCGCCATGCTGGGCGTGCTGGCCGCCCGGCCGATGGCGTGCGCGGCCGCCAACGCTCCGATCCCGGCGAGCGCTCGCGCGCTGGCCGCGAAACTCGGCGGCGGTCACCGCGCCGAAGCCGACGTCGCCTATGCGCTGCCCGATCCACTGGGCGGGCCGGCGCGCTCGATCCGCGGCCGGCTGGCGCTCGAGTCACCCGATCGGGTGCGACTCGACTTCGCGACCACCGGCGAGTCGGTGACGCTGCGCGCCGACGGGGGCGAGTGGCTGCAGCCCGCCAACCGCCAGCTGGTGCGCATCCCGGCCGATCGCGCGCTCGCGGTGCTGTCGTGGGGTCGAACCCTGCTGCCCACGAGCGGGGCGAGCTTCCGTGAGGATTCGCTCGCGCCCCGGCGATTTCGGCTGACCCCGCTGGCTGCCGAGGCCCAGGGCATGGAGGTGTTGGTGGAGCTCGACGCGCACGGGTTGCCGCGGCAGCTCACCGTGCTCGCGCCCGACTCGAGCCGCACGGCGTATCATCTTTCCAACTGGCGATTCGTCGCCGCGCGCGGGCGCACGGCCTACGCGCTGTCGGCGCCGCCGGGATTCGACGTCGTGGATCTTCCGTGAGGCGCTGAGATGGAGCGCACGCGCGCCGCGGAAGGCAGGCCGCCGATCTTGACACCGAGCGCGGGCTTGATGAGACTGCGCCGCTCGTCATGCGGGTGATCGCGGGCCGGCTCGGTGGACGGCGTCTCTCGGCTCCGCGCGGCCGGCACACGCGGCCCACGTCCGATCGGGTCCGCGAGGCGCTGATCATGTCGCTCGAGCCTCTCGCCGGTCTGCGGGTGGTGGACCTGTTCGCCGGTTCGGGGGGACTCGGGATCGAGGCGCTGTCGCGAGGCGCTTCGCGCGCCGATTTCGTCGAGAACGATTCATTCGCGCTGGCCGCGCTGCGCGAGAACCTCCGGGCGCTCGAGCTCGAGGCCGAGTGCACGGTATGGAGGCTCGAGCTGCCGCGGGGTCTCGGGCGGATTCGGGCGCCGCTTGGGGCGGCCGACGTGGTGTTCGCCGATCCGCCCTACGGGGGAGAGCTGGCGCGGAACACGCTCGAGCAGCTCGGCCAGGCGGGCGTGCTGAAGGCGGGGGCGCGGGTGGTGCTGGAGCATCACGCGCGCGAAGCGATGCCCGAGACCAGCGGGACGCTGGTCAAGGAGCGCGAGCGCCGCTACGGTCAGACCGCCGTGACCGCCTATCGGTCGGGCGCCACATCTATCTAATGTGGGGGTGAGAGGAGAGGCCATGAGCGAGACCACCGCGCTGTTTCCAGGCACCTTCGATCCGTTCACCAACGGGCATCTCGATCTCACCCGCCGCGCCTCGCGGCTCTTCGACCGGGTGGTGGTGGCGGTGGCGCAGAGCACCGCCAAGGGCACCCTGTTCTCGATCGAGGAGCGCGTCGAGATGATCGTGGCCGCGACCCGCTCGCTGCGCCGCGTCGAGGTGGTGAGCTTCGACGATCTGGTGGTGGATTGCGCGCGCCGAGTCGGCGCTCAGGTGATGATCCGGGGACTGCGCGCGGTGAGCGACTTCGAATTCGAGTTCCAGATGGCGCTCATGAATCGCCGGCTCTCCGCCGGGCTCGAGGTCGCCTTCCTGATGCCGAGCCAGCAGTACACCTATCTCAACTCGACGCTGGTGAAGGAAGTCGCGCGACTGGGCGGCAAGGTGCGGGGTCTGGTGCCGCGCGAGGTCGAGGAACGACTGCGCCGCCGGCTGCGGCCGAACGCCGCCGCCGCGAAATCGCAGGGCGCGGCGGTTCGGACGCGCGCGCGCGGCCGGGTCGCCTCGGCGAAAGGCAAGTCTCGTTGAGCGCGGTGATGGATCGCATCCGCCAGCTTGCGCGCCAGCCGCGGCGGCGGCTGGTGCTGCCCGAGGGCGGCGACGAGCGGATCGTGCGCGCCGCCGATCGGATCGCGCGCGACGGCTGGGCCGAGGTGGCGCTGATCGGCGCGCGCGACGAGGTGCGTGCGGCGATGCGGCAGGCGGGCGTCAACGCTTCGGGGGTCGAGATCCTCGATCCGACCGACGCGACGGCCTTGAACCGCACCGCCGAGGCGTTGAAGGCGGCGCGCGGCGACCGGCTCCCGGCCGTCGATCTCGCGAAGCACGCGCGGGACCCGCTGTTCCAGGCGGCGCTGCGCGTGGCCCGCGGGGACGCCGACTGCTTCGTCGGCGGCGCGGTGCGAAACACTTCCGACGTGCTGCGCGCGGCGCTGTGGCTGATCGGGCTCGCGCCCGGCGTGCGCTCGGTGTCGTCCTTCTTCCTGATGGTGGTGCCGCCGGTCGCCGGACATCCCGAGCGCGCGCTGTTCTTCGCCGACTGCGCGGTGATTCCCGATCCGACGCCGGAGCAGCTCGCCGAGATCGCCTGTCTCACGGCCGACCAGTGCGCGCGGCTCACGCGCCAGGTGCCGCACGTCGCGTTCCTCAGCTTCTCGACGCGCGGCAGCGCCGAGCACCCGAAGGTGGACAAGGTGCGGCGCGCGCTGGCGCTGGCCCGGGAGCGCCGCCCCGATCTCCACTTCGACGGCGAGCTGCAGGCCGACGCCGCGCTCGAGCCGGGGGTCGCGCGCCGGAAGGCGCCCGACAGCGTGGTCGCCGGGCACGCCAACGTGCTGATCTTTCCCGACCTCGACTCCGGCAACATCGGCTACAAGCTGACTCAGCGGCTGGCGGGTGCTCAGGCCTACGGGCCGATCCTGCAGGGGCTCGCGCGGCAGTCGAACGACCTCTCGCGCGGCTGCACCGCCGAGGACGTGGTCGAGGTCGCCACCATCGCCTGCGCGCTGGCCACCACCGCCGCCGGCGCCAGCCGCGAGTAGACTTCTCACCAGGAACACGCAGGAGATCGCGAGACTCAAATGCCGACCTATGCCTATCGGTGCCGCAAGTGCGGCCATGAATTCGAGGAGTTCCACTCGATCCGCGATACCAGGCCGCGCCGGTGCCCGAAGTGCAAGGGCCGCGCCGATCGGGTGCCGGCCGGAGGAGCGGGCCTGCTCTTCAAGGGTTCGGGTTTCTACATCACCGACTATCGGAGCAAGGACTACCAGGAGAAGGCGAGCAAGGAATCTCCGTCCGGAGGCGCCTCGTCGGGCGAGAAGAAGAAGAAGTCCGACGGCGGAGGGACGTCGGCCGGCGGCAAGAGCGCCGGCAGCGACTGAGAGCGGCACGTGCCCGGCATCCTCGCCATCCTCGAAGAACATGCCCCGCGCTCGAGCGCGCGCGCGAGCGTGGGCCGCGCCCGCTGGCTCGCGCGGCCCGATGCGCTGCTCGGCGACGCGGAAGCCGGCCGGCTGGCGCTGGGGCGATTCGCGCGCGTCGGCGCCGCGGCGCCCGCGGTGGATCTGATCGTGGCCGCGGATCGCGCCGGATT
The DNA here is from genome assembly GCA_035498555.1 of Candidatus Sulfotelmatobacter sp. Taxonomy (NCBI): domain Bacteria; kingdom Pseudomonadati; phylum Acidobacteriota; class Terriglobia; order Terriglobales; family Candidatus Korobacteraceae; genus Candidatus Sulfotelmatobacter; species Candidatus Sulfotelmatobacter sp. Next base: position 38,806 of record DATKAB010000081.1, on the reverse strand, counting down.
TCCCGGTTGGAGCGGCGGCGATCCCGAAGCCGATCGCTTCCTCTCGCTGGCGCGCGAGTGCGGCGCCCGCGTGCTGCGGGCGAGGAGCGGCGACGTGGAGAGCGTCGCGATGGATTCGCTCGCCGCTCCGGGGCGCCTGCTCGCCTCGGTGCGGGGCCTCGCCGGCGTTGGCGCGCTGGGAGCCATCGCCTGCCGCCTCGGCGAACTCGAGGCGGTCAGCGTCCTGTGTGGCGAGCCTCTCGAGCGCGAGGCGCCCGCGGTGCGCCGACTGCGCCTGATCGGGGAACTCTCGCCGCGCTGCGAGGGCGCGGACGTTGCGGCCACGTTGCTGCTGCGATGGCCCCACGCCTGGCGGGGCGCCGATGTCGAGATCGAGGACTCGGCGCTCGATTCTCTGACCGTTTCGGATCGCAAGCTGCTGGCCGAGACGCTGGCGGCGGCCGGCGCTCGCACTGTGCTGTTTCCGAGCGACGAGCGGACGCGCGAGTTCCTGCGCGCGCGCGGGCGTGAAGCGGACTGGCGACGCACCGATCCCGGGCCGCCGGACGTGGCGGCGCTGGTGCTCGACCTCGGTTCGGTGGTGCCGCACGCGATTCCCGACGGCGCTCCGTTTGGGCCGGTCGCGATCGCCTGGGCGCCGGGTGCGGCGGTGGGCGAGGTGCACGTCGGCGCGAACGCCATGCTCGAGGACCTGGTGCGGCTGGTGGAGCTGTTGGACGGCCAGCGCGTCGCGTCGAGCGTGCGGTTCACGGTTCGTTGCGGGAACGCGCGGACCGCGCGGGCGGCGAAGCGCCTCGGCATCACCGCGGCGCTGGCCGACGCCGGAGCGCACTGGCTTGCCGACGACGAGCCGGATCGCGCGGTCGCGCGTCGCGGCTGGCGCGCGCTCCGCTTCGGAAGTCCGCGGAGTTGTCCGGAACGCGCCGGGGATTGGAGCGCCGGTCTTCAGGTGTGCGTGGCGGCGGCCTGTGCCGGCGCGCTCGAGGAACCGCAGCGTCGTGTCCGAAGCGTGCCGGCGCCGGCCGTGAACGGCGCCGCGATCGAGCCGGCCGGTTCGCTGCCGGTCGCCTCCCCCTGGCGGGCGAGCCCGGCGCGCCCGGCGCCGGCGCCCGCGGCCTGGCTGCGCGGGCTTTCGCTGGCGCGCTGGGAGGACGATCTGGACGGCGCGCGCCTGCTGCCGCTCGGGCCGCGTGTTCGAGCCTGGCTCGATCAGCCGGCGAGACTGGTCCGCGAAGTGCTTCCCGGAGCGATTCGCGAACCCGGATCGAACGGGGCGCCGGGATGGTTGATCGTGCGCGGCGCTCTGCGCGAGCTCGAGGGCGCCGAGGCCGGGTTGCTCGCGCTTCGCGCGCTCGGAGTGCGGGCGGTGCTCGCCGAAGACGTGGAATCGGGCGCGCGGCGCCGCTGCGCGGAGGCCGGCATCCTGGCGATGCGCGCGGAGCGCGCCGCCGACCTGGCCGAGATCCGGCGTGGTGACGAGCTCGAGCTGGTCGGCGGACTCGATCTCGTGGCGCTCGAGCGTTCGCGCGTGGTGCGCAATCTCACCCGCGCCTGCGTGCTGGTGGTGCTGCCCGAGCACGACGAGACCGAGTGGAAATGGGTTCGGGACGGGGGAAGGCCGGGCGCAGGGGAACCCTGGTGACCCGACCGGACGAGACGCGGAGCGCGAACGTCGCGCACGAGGCGAAATGCTGATCGATCAGGCGCGGGTCGAGGTGATCGCCGGCAAGGGCGGTGACGGCTGCGTGAGCTTCCGGCGCGAGAAATACGTGCCGAAGGGCGGACCCGACGGGGGCGATGGCGGCCGGGGTGGCGATGTGCGTTTCGAGGCCGACGAGCACGTGCGCACGCTTCTTGACTGCCGCGAACGCCCCCGATACCGTGCGACTTCGGGCCGCGCGGGCTCCGGCAACCAGCGCTCGGGCCGCGACGGCGAGGATCTGGTGGTGCGCGTGCCCCGGGGAACGGTGATCAAGGACGAGGACGGCACGGTGCTCGCGGATCTGGTCAGGGCCGGGGAATCGTTCGTCGCCGCGCGCGGCGGGCGCGGCGGCCGAGGGAACGCGCGCTTCGCCACCTCCACCCATCAGGCGCCACGGCGCGCCGATCCCGGCGAGGCGGGCGAGCAGCGCCGGCTCGAGCTCGAGCTCAAGCTCATCGCCGACGTCGGCCTGGTGGGACTTCCCAACGCCGGCAAGTCCACGCTGCTGTCGCGCGTCTCTCGCGCCCGCCCGCGCATCGCGGATTTTCCATTCACCACGCTCGAGCCGAACCTCGGCATCGCCTCGCTCGACGAGGAGCGCCAGCTGGTGATCGCGGATCTGCCCGGGCTGATCGAGGGCGCGCATCTGGGCAAGGGCCTCGGCCATCGCTTCCTGCGCCATGTCGAGCGCACGCGCGTGCTGGTGTTCCTGATCGACGTGACCAGCCTCGATCCGATGCGTGACCTCGAGGTGCTCGAGAACGAGCTTCGCAGTCACAGCGCGGCGCTGGCATCGCGCCGGCGCCTGGTGGTGCTCAGCAAGTCCGACCTGCTGCCGCCGGCGGAGCGCGCCGGCGCTCCGGCGCGTGCGGGACTCCCGGATGCGCGGCTGATCAGTGCCCACGCCGGGGAGGGGTTGAGGGAGCTGCTCGAGGCCTGCTGGGCGCTGGTGCAGCCGCCGGCCGCAGAGGGCGTGTCGTGATGGACGATCGCTCGGCCCAGAACCGCCCGCTCGACGTGCTCAATGCGCGCGGGCTCACCGCCAAGCGCGAATACGTGCGCGGGCTCGAACAGCGACACGATGACGAGGCGCTCTCGCTGCTGGTCGAATGCCTGTGCGACGAGTCGTGGTACCTGCGGGATCTGGCCGAGCAGGCGTTCCTGCGCCTCGGCGACGCCGGCGCCGCGGTGCTGCTGCCGCTGCTCGAAGACGGGCTGTGGTACACGCGCTCGAGCACCGCGCGCGTGCTCGGCCGCATGGGCCATCGCGCCGCGGTGCCGGGGCTGGTGCGCCTGGCGGAGGACGCCAACGCCACGGTGGCGCAATCGGCGCGCGAGGCGTTGATCGCGATCGCCGGCAGGGGTGGAGCGAGCCGAATCGCGCACGCGATCCATCGCCTGCCTGCCGAGGTCCAGCGCCAGAGGATCGAGGAGCTCCAACGCCTGGACCACGCGGCCGGAGAGCGCATACAGCGCCTGCTGCGTCGCGAGGAGATCATGTCGATCGAAGAGGCGGACACCCTCCACGACGAGAGCGCGGTGGTGCGCGCCAGCGAGGAAGGCCTCGAATGGGAAGTGCTGACCGGCCCTCCGAAGGATCGCTCGCCCCACGCCGGCGGGAGTCCCGGTGGCGAGCCGCGCTGAGCTCCGGACGCCTCTCGCGCAACGCCGCATCGAGCGCGGCGATCCCGAATATCCCGCCCGACTCCTCGCGCTCGGCGACCCGCCCGAACGCGTGCTCGTCGCGGGAGCGTGGCCGCCTGCGAACCCATCGGTGGCCATCGTCGGAGCGCGTGCCGCGACTCCCTATGGTCGCGAGTTCGCACGACGGCTGAGCTTCGATCTGGCGCGCCTCTCGCATCCGGTGGTGAGCGGGCTCGCGCGCGGCATCGACGCCGCCGCGCACGAGGGCGCGCTCGAGGCGGGCGGCGTCACCCTTGCCGTGCTGCCCGGGAGTCTCGACGAGATCGTGCCGCCCCAACACCAGGCGCTCGCCCGACGGATCATGGTTCAAGGGGCGTTGATCAGCGAGCGCGAGGCCGGGTTCCCCGTTCGGCGCCGTTCGTTCATCGAGCGCAACCGGCTGATCGCCGCGCTGGCGAGCGCGGTGGTGGTGGTGGAGGCGGCCGAGGGCAGCGGGGCGCTCCACACCGCGGAATTCGCGCGGCGATTGCGGCGCCCGCTGCTGGCGGTGCCGGGCGACGTGGACCGCCCGACCTCGCGCGGCTGTCACGCGCTGCTTCGCGCCGGGGCGCGCCTGTGCGAGGACGCGGCCGACGTGCTGGCGGCGCTGGGAGAGGATGCGCCGCGGGCGGTTCGGGGGCGCCGCGCCTCGATTCAGGCGCCGGCGCCGGTCGCGACCGGCGCATCGCCGCAGCAGCGGGTGCTGGCGGCGCTCACCGTACGCGCGACCACGGTCGAGAGTTGCGCTTCGGCCGCCGGGCTCGATGTGGCGAGCACGCTGAACGAACTGATTCAGCTCGAGTGGGCGGGACTCGCGACCCGCGAACCGGGTGCGCGCTGGCGCCGCGGGGGCCGGGCGTGAGTCTGCGTCATCGCGCCGAGGCGCTGGGCGTGGATGCGGCCGCGGCGTTCGCGCGTCCACTGCCGACGCCCGGCCTCCGGCGACTCGGGGCGGCGCTCGGTTCGCTGGTGGGGTGGGCGGGGATTCGCGCGCGCGTGGCGCGCGACAACCTCGCCCGGTCGTTTCCCGAACGCTCGAACCCGGAGCGCGAAGCGATCCTCGCCGAGCACTATCGGGAGCTGGGTCGGGTGTTTCTCGAGTACACGCAACTCCCCCGGCTCGCCTCGGCGCCCGAGGTCGAGGTGGTGGGCGAGACGCCCGGCATCGAGCACCTGCACGGCGTGATCGGAAAGGGCGCGATCCTGATGACCGGCCACTTCAGCAGTTTCGAGCTGCTGGCCGCGCGTCTGGCGCGCCTCAATCCGGTCGACGTGGTGGTGCGAACGCAGCGCAATCAGGAGGTCGACGCGCGCATCGCGCGGCTTCGCGCCGACGCCGGGCTGGGGACGCTCCGGGCCGAGGCGGAGATTCGGCGCATCCTCGAAGCCTTGCGACGGGGCCGCTGGATCGCGCTGGTCGCCGACCAGGACGCCGGCCGGAACGGCAGCTTCATCCCGTTCCTCGGCCGTCCGGCGAGCACGACGCTCGGGCCGGCCCGGATCGCGCTCGCGGCGCGCGTGCCGATCGTGATGGGGTTCCCGACCCGGCGGCACGACGGCCGGCTCGATCTCGAGGTCGAGCCACCGATGCTGGGCGACCCCGCGCGCGGCGAGGATGCGGCGCTCGATCTCACGCGCCGGCACGTCGAGCGGCTGGAATTCTGGGTGCGACGGTACCCGGCGATGTGGTTCTGGCTCCATCGCCGATGGAAGACTCGACCGCCGCTGGCGGTCTGACCACCCGAACCGGGAGGGCGGATGCATCGTTTCGAAGTGCGCGTTCGTTACGCCGACATCGATCAGATGGGCTGGGTCTATTACGCGAACTATCTCCGCTGGTTCGAGATCGGCCGCGCCGAGATGCTCCGCTCGCTGGGCACGACCTACCGCGACGTCGAGCGGGGTGGCACGCTGCTCCCGGTGCTGGAAGCGCACTGCCGCTATCACGAGGGGGCGCGCTACGACGAGCGCGTGGTGATCGAAACCGGTGTGGCGGAGCTCCATCGCGCGTCGGTGCGGTTCGGCTACCGGATCGTGCGGGAGAACGACGGCGAACTGCTGGCTAACGGCTCGACGCTCCACTGCTTTCTCGGCCGCGAGGGTCGTGCCGGCCGGCCGCCGGAGGCGCTGCAGAAGCTGCTCGAGGCGGCCCCGCGCGCCGAGGCCGGGAGCGGAGTCTAGCCGGCGGGCACCCCCTCGCCGAGGATGGACGCCGGGGAAAGCCCGGCTCGCCAGTCGAGGCCCTGGAACAGCGAGTCGCGGGCTTCGCACGCCGCCAGGCGCTCCATCTCGACGGCGGTCACGGGGGCTCCGGCGTGTGAGCGAGAGGCCAGCTTGAGCAGCTCGGCCGCGTCGCGCGCGTGCCCGCGCCAGCGGGCCTCGGCGTAGTCGGCGGCGGTGCCGCGCGTGATCAGGAACGTCCAGTCCGAGCTCTCGAGCAGCAGCAGCTCGCGCAGCGCCTGCGCCATCGCGCGTCCGGCCAGCGGCGACGAGGCGCGCGCCACCTCGATCGCGAGCCGCTCGAAGCGGCGCTCGAGATCGTGGATCGACCGCCACGCTTCGTGTGTCGAGGGCTGGAGCCAGACCCGATGGTCCCCGCCTTCTCCCCACGAGCCCTCGAACAGGCGCGCGCGGCCGTGGGTTCCCTTCCGGTCGAGGAACTGGCCGGCGGTTTCGGGGGTGAGCCCCTGGCCGGGCGCACGATCGAGCAGGGCGCCGAGGAACTCGGGACCCTCGAACCACCAGTGGCCAAACAGCTCGGTGTCATAGAGCGCGCACACCGGGGAGTGCGAGTCGGCGCGGTGGTCATCCGGGCCGGGGCGCAGGCTCTCGAGCAGATGCCGGGCATGTTCGGCCACGCGGTCGCGAGCCACGCGCGGGCGATAGAGGCGCTTCCCGGCCAGATCCGAGTGAGGGTCGGTCACCGCCCAGTATCGCAGTCCCCCCGGATGGTTCCGCTTGTGGAACTCGAGGTATTCGGCATCGCCGGGATAGCCGCCGATGCGGCTCCAGACTTGCTCGGCGGTTCGACGGTCGCGGGCGAAGCAGGCGAGCCCCGAGGGCTCGACCCGAAAGGCGCCCGAGGGAGTGAATCCGGTGCGCGCGAAACTCGCCGGGCCCACTCTCGCCGTCGCGAATTCCGACGCGACGCCAATCGGTTCGCCGCCGGCGACCAGGTGTTCGTCGACGAAGAAATATTCGAAGCCGCTCCCTGCCAGCGGTTCGTCGACGCCCGGTCGCCACGGTTCGTCGCGGTCCGACTCGACCGGCGAGCGCCACGGCCCTCCCGGGCGATACGCGCACTCGGGGATCCACATGCCGCGCGGATCGCGCCCGAAATGGCGACGATGGGTGACGCGCGCGATCCCGATCTGGCGCTCGACGGACGCCGCGGTGCCGAGCAGCGGCAGATAGCCGTGGGTCGCGGCCGAGGTGATGATCTCGATCGCGCCCTGCTCTTCGAGTCGCCGAAAACGAGCGACCAGATTGGTGCCGTGCGGACCGAAGAACTCCTCGAGCGTCGCGCGGTAAAACCTCTCCCAGCGCCGCGCGAGTCCGGCTTCTTCGGTGCGGCGCCCGGCGGCGAAGCGCAGCCGGTCCTCGCGGGCGGCCGAATGCTTGATGTCGAGGTAGGCGCGGAACTCGCCGGCGAAGTCGGGGTGGGCGAGCTGCTCGCAGAGCACCGGGCTCAGGCTGAGCGTCACCCGGACCGGGCGGGAACGCCGGGCCCGCGCGCTCAACACTCGCCACAGCGGTAGATAGCTCTCGGCGACCGCCTCGCACAGCCAGTCGCTGCCGTGTGGCCAGCGCCCGTGGTGCAGTACCCAGGGCAGGTGGCTGTGGAGCACCAGCAGGAGCGATCTCCCGGGCCGTCTCACGGCGCGGCCGCCCGGCGCTCCGTCACGGCTTGAAGCCCATCTCCTTGGTGCGCGGTTCGCCGGGGAGCTTGATGGCGCCGAACTGGGTCTCGTAGTTCTTGAGGTTCTGTTCGAGCGCCATGAGCAGCGACTTCGCGTGCTGTGGGGTCACGATGATGCGGGCATAGACCTTGGCCTTGGGCAGGCCGGGCAGGGCGCGCGCGAAATCCAGGATGACCTCGGACGCCGAATGCGCGATGAACACCACGTTCGAATAGATGCCCTCGGCTTCGCGCTCGCTCAGCTCGACCTGCATCTGCGGTTGGGGCTTTTCCACGGGCTTTCTCCCATTCTCACCCAGCCGCGCGAGCCCGCGGGGCCTCCGCCCGCTCGCCGAAAGGGGACCGGCACGCCCGGCACGGTAGGGTCGGCTCGCGCTAGCGTCAAGCCCAAAGCCGAGTTAGAGCCGCGATTGGCGCGGTCTCGGGGCCCGAGAGCTGGGCGCGAAGATCCCGCCGCGCGTGGCATGGGGGTTGCGGCCCTCTGCGACGGATTCCCCCTTTCGAAAGGCCCCCGTGCATTCTTCCTTCGACGGACCCACTCCGCCGGGAGCGATCGAGGCCGTGGAGCGGTCGCCCGAGCTGGCGCGTGCGCTCGATTGGCTCGATCGGCTCGCCGAGTGCGCCGATGCCGACGAGCTGGGCGCGCGGCTGGCGGACCTGGCCGCACATTCGAGTTCGCCGATCGCCCAGGGTGCGTGGCTGCTCCGGCTGACCGACGACACCGACTCCTTCGAAGTCGAGCACGCCACCGGCGCCGCGGAGCGACTCGCCGGCGCGCGCGCGCACCCCGCACGAGAGGCGCCTTCCGAGCGAATCGCGATTCCGCTCGCGGTGCTCGATGCCGTGCCACTGGCGGCCTGGCGCGATCGCGGCACCGCATTCGGCGCGAGCGGGGAACGCATGCCCTGGTCGGGAGCGGAGCGCATCGGCGCGTTCCACTACCGAATCGGCGCCGAGGCCTGGTTGCTGGTCGCGGCGCTCGGCGCGTCCGAGGCCGAGCCGCAACCGGTGGCGTTCGCGTCGCTGGCCGGCGTCGCGCAGGTCGCCGCGCGCGAGCTCGAGTCGCGTGAGGCCGCGCGTCGCGGCGCCCGCCAGCGCGCCGCGCTGATCGCGCAGTCGCGCCTGGCGCTCGGGAGCCCGCACCTGGTCGATGCGCTTCGCTCGAGCCTCAACGCCGCGCTCCAGGGCACGCTCGCCGAAGGCGCCGCCTTCTGGCGCGCGACTCCCGGCGGGTCGCCGCGTCTCGAACTCACCGCCGGGGCGCTGGCCGAGCGCGAGAGCCTGGCGCGCGCGCTCGATCCGCTGGTGGAGCGGATGGTCGATCAGGGTCGGGCTCGCTATTTCGACGAGCCGCTCGAGGACTCCGGGCTGGCGGCTGAATCGGCCGGGCGATTCGCGCGGATCGCCTGCGTGCCGGTGCTGGGACGCGAACGCGCGCTCGGCGTGCTGGCGCTGTTCGACACTCCCGGCGCGCGCCATGCGCGCTTCGCCAGCAGCGATCACGAGCTGATCCGGGCGCTGGCCGAGGGACTCGGGGCGCTGCTCGAGCAGGCCGAATGCGGGGACGCGCTCCGCCGGATGGAGGCGCAGCTGGCCGAGGCGCGGGCTCGGCTCCGCCGGCGTGAGCGGCTCGCGACCCTCGGGGAAATCGCCGGAAGGCTGGCGCGCGAGGCGCGACATCCGCTGGCTTCGATCGGCGCGTTCGCGCGGCGCGCGCACCGCGAGCTGCCGGGAGCGGATCCCAATCGCGAGTACATCGAAGTGGTGATTCGCGAGACCGAGCGTCTCGAGAAGATGCTGGGCGAGCCGCTCGAACTGGCCGCCGCCGAGCCCGGTACGCTCCAGCTCGAGAGCGTCAACGCCGTGATTCAGGAGGTGCTGCCGGGGGTGGGAGAGCAACTGGTGCGCCGGCGGGTGCGACTGCTCAAGCGCCTCGACCCCGAATCCCCGATCCTGCTGCTCGACGCACCCCGCATGCGGCAGGTGCTGGCCAATCTGCTCGAGCACGCGGTGGAAGCGGTGCCGGTCGGCGGGCGCGTGCGCGTCGAATCGCGGCTGGCGCGCGACCACGTCGTGGTCGAGATCTCCTACGACGCCCGGCGCGAGCCGGGCGGTCTCATCGAGCCGCTGTTCGTGCCGTTTCGTCCGGCCGCAGGTGCGCCCGGCGGCCCCGCGCTCCACGTCGCCGATCAGATCGTGAGGCGTCACGGCGGCGAGATCCGGGTGCGCTCGGACTCCGAGTGGGGCGCGACCGTCATGCTGACGCTGCCGGTCCTGGAGAATGGCGACCGGCGACAGGCCGGACCCGACCGGCGGGGAAGCGCGCGGGATCGCCGCCATCGGGGCGTCGAGGCCTGACGCCGAACGTGGCGCCCCGGGCTCGGCCAACCCGGCGGCCGCATCTCACCCGCCGGCAACGCGTTGACGCCCATTCCGCCCGCGTGCTACTTCTCTCGACGCCGGTTTCGGTGCGACCCTAGCTCAGTTGGTAGAGCACGTGACTGAAAATCACGGTGTCCCCAGTTCGATTCTGGGGGGTCGCACCATTATTTTGTCGCTGAGACTCGGCGGGTGGAGCGATCGCCTCGTGACGAGGGATCTGCTCCGCCGGCGAGCGGACGCAGAAGCTGTCCGGGCTGGTGTAGCTCAGCTGGTAGAGCACGTCACTCGTAATGACGGGGTCACCGGTTCGATTCCGGTCACCAGCTCCATTCTCCTCGAGGCCGCGGGCCCGCCGGGCTCGCGGCTTCGATCGTTGATCGGGCAGATCGGTTGCTCCGAAGCGACGGTTCGCGTTGTCGGTCTGCACCCGCTCGCGTAACGTACCGCGCATGAACTCACCGCTCATGATCTCGGTCGCGGGAGTGCGCGGCATCGTCGGCGACTCGCTCACGCCGCCGGTGATCGCGCGGTTCGCCGCGGCGTTCGCCCGTGAACTGCCCGGCGGCGCGGTGGTGATGGGGCGCGACGCGAGGCGCTCGGGGCCGATGCTGGCAGCGGCCGTCACCGCCGGCGTCACGGCCGCCGGCCGCGATCTGGTCGACATCGGGCTCGCCACCACGCCCGCGACTCAGGTCGCGGTCGAGCACCTGGGTGCCGCCGGCGGCCTCATCCTCACCGCCAGTCACAATCCCGCGCCCTGGAACGCGCTCAAGTTCCTCTCCGCGCGCGGCGAGTTCCTCGGCCCCGAGGCGGGTCGCGCGGTGCGGATCCGATTCGAGGCCGATCGTGAGCTGTGGGTGAAGAGCGATCGGGTGGGATCGGCGCGCTCCGAGTCGGGCGCGCTCGACTGGCACCTCGAGCGCATTCTGAGCCTCGGCGTCATCGACGTGGCGCGCATTCGCCGCCGCCAGCTGCGCGTGGTCGTGGACGGCTGCGCGAGCGTCGGCGGCGTGGCCGTGCCGCGCCTGCTGCGCGAGCTGGGTGCGAGCGTCACCGAGCTGGATTGCGTGCCGAACGGCGAGTTCACTCGCGAGCTCGAGCCGCTGCCCGAACATCTCGGCGCGCTCGGGGAGCGCGTCCGGACGAGCGGCGCCGACTTCGGCATCGCGCTCGACCCCGACGCCGATCGCGCGGCCCTGGTGGATGGGTCGGGAACGCCACTCGGCGAGGAGTACACGCTCGCGCTCGGAACCCGCGTGGTTCTGGAGCGAAAGCGCGGCCCGGTGGTGACAAACCTTTCCACCTCCCGTATGCTCGAATCGATCTGTCGCGATGCGGGCGTGCCGCTCCACCGCACTCCGGTCGGCGAGGCGCACGTCGTGGCCCGCATGCGAGAGGTCGGCGCGGTCGCAGGGGGTGAAGGCAACGGCGGGATGATTCTTCCCGAGGCGCACTTCGGGCGCGACGGGCTGGTGGCCACGGCCCTGGTGGCCGAGGCGATGGCGGCGAGCGGGCGAAGCCTTCGCGAGCTGGCCGACGAGCTGCCGGCCGGCCATATGGTCAAGGCCAAGCTCGATCGGGGCGAGGAACCCTGGGAGCGCGCGGCCGAACGGCTGCGCAGGGTGTTCGCCTCTCACGAGGTGAATGCCGAAGATGGACTCCGGTTCAGCCGGAACGAGGAATGGATCCACGTCCGGCCTTCGGGCACCGAACCGGTGGTGCGGGTGATCGCGGAGTCTCCACAGCTCGAACGGACTCGACAGCTCATCGAAACGGCGCAGCGCGCCCTGACGGCGCAGCGCGCGGAGGTCTGATCCCCACATGTGCGGCATCGTCGGCTACGTAGGTCATCGCACCTGTCTGCCGATCCTGGTCGAGGGGCTGAAGCGTCTCGAATACCGCGGGTACGATTCGGCCGGCGTCGCGATTCAGGAGAACGGTCATCTCGTGGTGGTCAAGGCGGCCGGCAAGATTCGCGAGCTCGAGCGCCGGCTCGGCGCTCATCCGCCCGCCGGCACCGCCGGCATCGCGCACACGCGCTGGGCGACGCACGGCGAGCCCAACGACGTCAACGCTCATCCTCACACCGACGGCGGCGGCCACGTGGCGCTGGTGCACAACGGCATCATCGAGAACTACCGCGTCATCAAGTCGGCGCTCGAAAGCGAAGGGCATCGCTTCCGCACCCAGACCGACACCGAGGTGCTCGCGCATCTGATCGAGAAGTACATCAAGCGCGGCCTCAATCTCGAGCGCTCGGTCGGCGAAGCGCTGCGGCAGGTCGAAGGCACCTATGGCATTGCCGTGATGTACGACGGCGAGCCCGGCACGGTGGTGGGCGCGCGCAAGGGCAGCCCGCTGGTGGTGGGGGTTGCCGATGGCGAGTATTTCCTCGCCTCCGACGTGGCGCCGATCGTCGAGCACACCCGGCAGGTGGTGTATCTCGACGATGGCGAAATGGCAGTGCTGTCGCCCGACGGCTTCCATACCGCGACCATCGCCCACGAGCCGGTCGACAAGGCGGTGCACGAAGTGGACTGGGACCTCGCCCAGATCGAGAAGGGCGGCTACGACCATTTCATGCTCAAGGAGATCTGCGAGCAGCCCGAGTCGGTGCGCAATTCGCTCCGCGGCCACCTCGATCTGAACGAAGGCCTGGCGCGTCTCGGCGGGCTCAACATGACGCCCGAGGAGATGCTCGCGGTGCAACGCATCATCATCCTCGGCTGTGGGACCTCGTGGCACGCCGGCCTAATCGGCGAGTACATGATCGAGGAGCATGCGCGCATTCCGGTGGAAGTCGAGTACGCCTCGGAGTTCCGCTACCGCAATCCGATCCTGAGCCCCGGCACGCTGGTGCTGGTGATCTCGCAATCGGGCGAGACCGCCGACACCCTGGCGGCGATGCGCGAGGCCAAGCGCAAGGGCGCACGCGCGCTCGGCATCGTCAACGTGGTGGGCTCGACGATCGCCCGCGAATCGGACGGCGGCGTCTACCTGCACGCCGGCCCGGAGATCGGCGTGGCGTCCACCAAGGCCTTCACCAGTCAGGTGACGGTGCTGGCGCTGATCACGCTGGTGTTCGGCCGTCAGCGCGAAATGTCGAGCGAGGCCGGCATCGAGCTGGCTCGTGAGCTGGACGCGATTCCCTCCAAGATCGAGGCGATTCTCAGGCGCCGTTCGGTGATTCAGGACATCGCGCGCGCCTACAACGCTCACAACAACTTCATCTATCTGGGGCGCGGCTACAATTTCCCGGTGGCCCTCGAGGGCGCGCTCAAGCTGAAGGAGATCTCCTACATTCACGCCGAGGGCTATCCGGCCGCCGAGATGAAGCACGGGCCGATCGCCCTGATCGACGAGAGCATGCCGGTGGTGTTCATCTGCACCCGCGACAGCGCGTACGACAAGGTGATGAGCAACATGTCGGAGGTTCGCGCGCGCCGCGGCCGGATCATCGCCATCGCCACCGAGGGCGACGAGGAAGTGGCCGAGCGTGCGGATCACGTGGTGTACGTGCCTCAGACCCTGCCCATGCTCCAGCCGCTGCTGTCGGTGATTCCGCTCCAGCTCCTCGCTTACGAGGTGGCGGTGCAGCGCGGCTGCGACGTGGATCAGCCCCGCAACCTGGCCAAGAGCGTGACGGTCGAGTGAGCGCGGGCGAGGCGGCGGCGTGAGGACGGCGATTCGCGTGGCGGATGCTCCCGGAGCGATCGGTCCCTACAGTCAGGCGCAGGTGGTGCGCCTGCACGGCGGCCAGCGGATCGTTTACACCGCCGGCCAGGTGGGGCTCGATCCCGTCTCCGGCGAACTGGTGCCCGGCGACGTCGCGGCGCAGACCACCCAGGTGATGAAGAACCTCGCCGCGGTGCTGCGCGGCGCGGGGCTGTCGCTCGCCGACGTGGTCAAGACCACGGTCTTCCTGGTCGACATGGCCGACTTCCAGGCCATGAACCAGGCCTACGGCGCACAATTCTCCGACTCGCCGCCCGCCCGCACCACCGTGGCGGTGGCGGGATTGCCGCGCAACGCGCGAGTGGAGATCGAGGCGGTCGCGGTGGGCCGGGATCTCTAGTCCTCGAACGTTTCCCTCCGGCCGACAGGAAGTCGAAGTGACCGAACGCCGACGAATCGAGGTGCTGCTCACGCAGCTCGTGAGCTGCGCCGGTTGAGCCTCGAAAGTGGGTCCGGGGGACCTGCGCTCAGCTTTGAGCGGGCTGAAGCATCCGCGGCGTGACCGGCGGGTGCTGGTGGATCACAGCACGCTCGATGACGCCGGCGTTTTCGCCTGGGGCCGGGGCGAAGCCCTGGTGCAGACCGCGGACTTCTTCACGCCGGTGGTCGACGATCCCTACGATTTCGGCCAGATCGCCGCGGCCAATGCCCTGTCGGACGTTTACGCGATGGGCGGCCGGCCGATCACCGCGCTCGCGCTGCTCTGCCTGCCGGATTTCGGCGTCGGTTCCGAGGTGGTGCGGGCGATTCTCGAGGGCGGGCAGGACAAGATGCGCGAGGCCGGCGCCAGCATTCTCGGCGGCCACACCGTGCGCGATCCCGAGCTGAAATTCGGCTACGCGGTGACCGGAGTCGTACAGCGCCGTCACCTCCTGACCAACGCCGCCGCGCGGCCCGGCGACCGGCTGCTGCTCACCAAGCCGCTCGGAACCGGTGTGCTCTCGACCGCGCTCAAACAGGGCAAGCTCGAGGCCGGACCGCTTCGCCGGCTGACGCGCAGCATGGCCACCCTGAATCGCGCCGCCGCCGAAGCCGGCGTGGAGTTCGGCGCGCGCGCCGCCACCGACATCACCGGCTACGGGCTGCTCGGCCACGCCAGCCAGCTCGCCGACGCCAGCCAGGTCACGCTGCGGCTCCATCCGCGCGAGAGCTGGTTCCTGCCGCGCGCACTCGAGTTCGCGGCCGCCGGCGTGGCGCCCGGAGGGCTCGCCAAGAATCGCGAGTTCTACGGGCCGCGAGTCGAGAGCGACGGCGTGAGCGCGGCCGTGCTCGACGCGCTCTACGATCCGCAGACTTCGGGCGGCCTGCTGCTGGCCGTGCCGGAGCGAAGGCTGGGCGCGATGACGCGCGCGCTTCGGCGGCGGCGGGTGTGGACGCGGGAGATCGGCGCGGCGATCGATCGCGGCGCGCGCGCGATCCTCCTCGAGCGCCCCTGATCGGCGCGCCGTACGCGCCCGCGCGAGACTGGCGGCGGCGAAGCGGGCGATGCTAGGTTTCCGTGAGATGCGGGAACGAATGGGTTCTGGTGGACTCCGGGGACTTCAAATCCTGCGGTTGGGCGTTAAGAGCGCCCGAGGTGGGTTCGATTCCCACGCGTTCCCGCCAATTCTCGCCATCCTGGTGACGATCGCCGGAGCGGGCGTCCCGGCCTCGGCGCATGCCCAGAATCTCGGTCCCAGCGATTCGGTGCTGGTGGTGCCGAGGGGCGACAGCATCGTCACCATTCCCCAGAAAGCGGACACCACTGGAAATCGCAAGCTCGGGCTGTTCGACCAGCCGCGCTTCGTCATGGCGCGCTCACTGGTGTTCCCCGGCTGGGGACAGGCCCACAATCACGCCTGGTTCAAGGCGGTCGTCATCGCCGGCGCCGAGTGGTATTTGATCGCCAGCCTGGTTCAGGACGATCGCGCGCTGAAGGACCTGAACGAGCAGATCGACGCCGCGCAGGCGGCCGGCGACTTCGACACGGAGAACATGCTGGTGGACCAGTATAATGCTCGGCTCAACACCTTCGTCGCGCATCAGTGGTGGTTGGGCGGCGTGGTGATCTACTCCATGGCCGACGCCTACGTCGACGCCCATTTCGTGAACTTCAAGTTCGAATTCGAGCACGATCGCGCGCTGCGCGGACATACCGCGGGGGCGCGCATCTCGGTGGAGAAGAAGTTTTGACCGACTCGCCCCAGGCGCGGATCCGCAATTTCTGCATCATCGCCCACATCGATCACGGTAAGAGCACGCTGGCCGACCGGCTGCTCGAGATCACCCACACGCTGACGCCGCAGCAGATGAAGGCTCAGGTGCTGGACGACATGGATCTCGAGCGCGAGAAGGGCATCACCATCAAGTCGCACGCGATCGCGATGGAGTACACCGCCGCCGATGGGCGAGACTACGAGCTGAACCTCATCGACACCCCCGGCCACGTGGATTTCACCTACGAAGTGTCGCGCAGTCTCGCCGCCTGCGAGGGCGCGATCCTGGTGGTGGACGCTTCGCAGGGCGTCGAGGCGCAGACGCTCTCCAATTACTTCCTGGCCCGCGACCAGCACCTGGCGATCGTCGGCGCCATCAACAAGGTCGATCTGCCCGCGGCGCGACCCGACGACGTCGCGCTCGAGATCGAACACCTCTCGGGAGTCCCGGCCGAGCGCGTCTCGAAGATCAGCGCCAAGACCGGGCTGGGCGTGCCCGAATTGCTGGAACGCGTGATCGCCGACGTGCCGCCCCCGTCCGGCAATCCCGACGGCCGGTTGCGGGCGCTGATCTTCGATTCGAAATTCGACCAGTACCGCGGCGTCGTGTGCCTGGTGCGGGTGGTGGACGGACGCGTGAAGGCCGGCGATCACATCCGCTTTCTCTCCACCAGCAAGGAGCACGAGGTCACCGAGGTCGGGCGACTCCGGCTGAAGCTCGAGCCGCTGCCCGAGCTCCATGCCGGGCAGGTGGGCTACATCGTCGCCGGGGTGAAGAGCGTCTCCGACGCGCGCGTCGGCGACACGGTCGGGCCGGCGGGGAGCGAACCCGTCCACCCGCTTCCCGGTTTCCGCGAAACCCAGTCGATGGTGTTCTCGGGCCTCTATCCGATCGACGCCGAGCAGTACGAGGCGTTGAAGGAGGCGCTGGCCAAGCTGCGACTCAACGACGCGGCGCTGGACTACGAGCCCGAGACTTCCGTGGCGCTCGGCTTCGGGTTCCGCGCCGGCTTCCTCGGACTGTTGCATCTCGAGATCGTGCAGGAACGCCTGCGCCGCGAGTTCCAGATCGACCTGATCGCGACCACCCCGAGCGTGGAATATCAGGTGCTGCTGACCGACGGCGAGCTGATCAAGATCGACAATCCCAGCCAGATGCCGCCGCCTCAGAACATCGAGATGATCGAAGAGCCCTACGTCATGGCGCACGTGCTGACGCCGAGCGAGTATCTGGGCAACGTCATGAAGCTGTGCCAGGACCGCCGTGGGATGTTCGTGACCCTGGAACATCCCGAGCCCGAGCGGGTCCGCGTCGCCTACCGGCTGCCGCTCGCCGAGATCGTGCTCGACTTCTACGATCGGCTGAAGTCGGTGTCGCGAGGATACGCCTCGCTCGACTACGAGATCGACGGCTACCGCGAAGGCGACGTCGTCAAACTCGAGATCCTGCTCAACGGCGAGGTGGTGGACGCGCTGTCGGCGATCGTCCATCGTGACAAGGCCTACGACTACGGTCGCACGCTGTGCGAAAAGCTGAAGGAACTGATCCCGCGCCAGATGTTCGCGGTCGCGATCCAGGCGGCCATTGGCGGCAAGGTGATCGCCCGCGAGACTCTGGGGGCGATCCGCAAGAATGTGCTCGCGAAGTGTTACGGTGGCGACATCACGCGCAAGCGCAAGCTGCTGGAGAAACAGAAGGAAGGCAAGAAGCGTATGAAGCAGATCGGAACCGTCGAAGTGCCGCAGGAGGCGTTCCTGGCGGTGCTGAAGGTCGATCGCTGAACCCCGCGTCGCATCCGACGAGGAGACTCATGTCCGTCAAGTCCAACTTCGCGTCCGGCCGCTCCGGCTCGACGTCCGGCCGCTCCGGCGGCTCCGGCGCCCATCCGGCTCGCTCCGTCGTTCGGGAATACGTCGAGGCCGCGCTTTGGGCGCTGGTGCTGACGCTGTTCCTGCGCGCGTTCGTCATTCAGGCATTCCGCATCCCGTCCGAGTCCATGCGCGACACTCTGCTGGTGGGCGACTTCCTGTTCGTGAACAAGTTCGAGTACGGACCGAAGATCCCATTCACCCACATCCGGCTGCCCGGGCTGAGAGCGCCTCGGCGCGGGGACGTGATCGTGTTCCAGTTTCCACTCGATCCAACCAAGGATTTCATCAAGCGCTGCATCGGGACCGGCGGCAAGACCATCCAGATCCGCGACAAGCAGGTGAGCGTCGACGGCGTGGCGCTGCCCGAACCCTACACCAAGCATACCGATCCCCAGATCCGTCCGGCAGGCTACGACTTCCGCGACAACTTCGGACCGCTCACCGTGCCGCCCGGCGAGCTGTTCATGATGGGCGACAATCGCGACAACTCGAACGACAGCCGCTACTGGGGAACGCTCAAGATGGACCTGGTCAAGGGCCGCGCGATGTTCCTCTACTGGTCGTGGGACGGAGAGAAGAACTGGCCTCGATGGAATCGCATCTTCCAGCCGATTCGGTGAATTTGCCTCCGGCGCCGGAGGCGGGCCTCCCTCGGGTCGGGCCGGGCGCGCGGGCGCGCGCCGAGTCCGGCCCGGGGCTCTACGTGCACGTGCCGTTCTGCGCGGCCCGCTGCGGCTATTGCGACTTCTCGAGCGGCGCATTGTCCGCCGCGGCGGTCGACCGCTATCTCGACGCGCTCGAGCGTGAGATCGAGCGGCGCGCTCCTTCCGTCGCGTCGCTGGAATTTCGGAGCGTCTTCTTCGGCGGCGGCACGCCCTCGGCGCTACCGGCGCGGCATTTCGAGCGGATCGTCGCGGCGCTGCGCGCCCGGTTCGTGATCCACCCCCGGGCCGAGTTCACGGTCGAGGTGAATCCCGAGAACGCCGGCGAGCGGATGATGGCGGCCTGGCGCGGGGCCGGAGTCAACCGGCTCTCCTTCGGAGTGCAGAGCTTTCACGATCACGAGTTGAAGGCGCTCGGGCGGCTTCACGACTCGGAGCGGCCGGCGCTGGCATTCGCGCGAGCCCGCCGGGCGGGCTTCGAGCGCCTGTCGCTGGATCTGATGTTCGGCTTCCCCGGTCAGACGCTCTCGAGCTGGTCGCGCACCCTCGATCGCGCGCTCGAACTCGAACCCGAGCACCTTTCGGCCTACGCCTTCCTGGTCGAGCCCGGCACCCCGCTCGGAAACCGGGTACTGCGTGGCGAGCTCGAGCCGCTCGGCGCGGCACTTGAGGCGGACGCCTACGCGTTGCTCAGCGAGCGCGCGGAGCGGGCGGGATGGGGCTGCTACGAGACTTCGAACTTCTCTCGACCCGACGCCGAATCCCGACACAATCTCGGCTACTGGTTGCGCCGGCCGTACCTGGGACTCGGTCCCTCGGCGCACGGCCTGCTGGAGGGCGAGCGCTACGCCAACCACTGGTCGCCCGATCGCTGGGCCGAATCGCTCGAACGCGGGCTCGATCCCGAGGCGGAGCGCGAGGTCGAGACCCCCGAGTCGCGCGCGAGCGAAATCGTGATGCTGGCGTTGAGGCTCGGGACCGGAATGGTGGCCGCCGACTACCCCCCCGAAGCGTGGTCGGACGTGCTCCGGACGCGCGGGTCTGCGCTGGACGCGGCGGTGCGGGCGGGCCGACTCGAGCGCCGGGAGGAGGGTTTCCGCATCCGGCCCGAGCACCGGTTCGTGGCCGACGACGTCATCGCCTGGATCGAGTCGCGCGCCGTCCGGTTTGACAGCCGGCCCGTGGGTCCGATAATTCCCTCGCCATGTCCCGACCCGAGATCCCAGGCCGCCTGAACCAGGAGGATCCGGCGCTGAGCGACCGCCAGCGCCGGGTGTTCGCCTCGTTGCTGACCGTGCATGCCGAGACCGGCCGCCCGGTGGGCTCGCAGGCGCTGGGCTCGCGCGCCGGCATCCCGCTTTCTCCGGCCAGCATTCGCGGTGCGCTGGCCGAACTGGAGGGGCTCGGCCTGATCGAACGCGCGCACGCCTCGGCGGGCCGCGTGCCCAGCTCGCGCGGCTACCGGTTGTTCGTCCGGACGTTGCTGACACCGGCGCCGCTTCCACCCGACCAACTCTCCGAGGTCGATCGCACCTTGCGCGCCGCCGCGCGCGACGTCGAGCACCTGCTGAGCCAGGCCTCGCGCCTGCTGTCCCAGCTCACCCGCCAGCTCGGACTGGCGCAGGCCGCTTCGCTCGATCACGAGACCCTGCAGGCGCTGGATCTCTCGCCGCTCGACCAGCGCCGGCTGCTGCTCGTGCTTCGTCTCGGCGGGCTCGCGCTGAAGACGCTGTCGCTCGAGCTCGAGAGCCCGCTCGAGGACGCCGACGTGGCCAGTGTCGAATCGGTGTTGCGCGAGCGCCTGCTCGGCCGTGCGCTCCACGAGGTCCGTGCCCGGCTGGATCAGGATCCCGACCTGGTGCGCCACAGCGCCGTACGCATGGTGGCGCGCGCGGCCGCGGCCTGCTGGGCCGATCCGGTCTCGACGCCGCTCTACAGCTCGGGCGCCGCGCACATTGCCGGACAACCCGAGTTCGCCGACACCGAGCAGCTCCGGCAGCTGCTCGAGGTGCTCGAATCCGGCGTCCCGCTCGATCGTCTGATGGTGGCGAGCGGCGAAGGCGTAGCCGCGATTCGCGTCGGTCTCGACGAGGATCGCGCGCTGGCCGGTTGCAGCCTGGTGAGCTACGTGCTGCCGGGCGATGTCCACGGCGCCGTGGGAGTGCTCGGACCCCTGCGCATGGACTACGGCCTGGCGGTGGCGGTGGTGGACGCGGTCGGCAGCCGGGTCGCCGAGCTGATCCGATCGTGAACGCCGATCGCGAGAGGTCACCGCGACCGGGCGACACGGCTCCGGGCGCGAACGAGGCCGACGCCCGGGCGGTCGACGAAGGCACGCCGCCGGACGCGGTGAGCGCGGAATCCGTCGAATCCGGAGCGGCGGAGGGCAGCGAGGCCACGCAGGCGCCCGCGCCGATGGGCCAGGCGCTGGTCGAGATGCGCGAGCGCTGGCTGCGCGCCGAGGCCGAGATCCAGAACGTGCGCCGTCGCGCCGCTCGCGAGCGCGACGAGCAGCGCCGCGAGCTGGAGGATGCCTGGCTGCTCGAGCTGGCCGCCCTCGACGACGACGTGGCGCGCGCGCGCCAGATCGCGAAGGAGGCCGGCGCGCCCGATTCCTGGACTCGCGGCGTCGAGCTGGTCAGCCAGCGGATCCGCGAGCTGCTCGCGCGTCACGGCGTGGCGCCGATCGAGGCGCAGGGCAGGACCTTTGATCCCGCGCTGCACGAAGCGCTCGCCGAGCTGCCGGCGCCGGCCGGGACCGCGCCCGGCACGGTGCTGCAGGTGGTGACCGGCGGCTACACGCGCAACGGGCGTGCGTTGCGGCCGGCGCGCGTGGTGGTCGCGCGCGCCGCCGACGAGGGTTGATCGTGGCGCGGCGTGACTATTACGAAGTACTGGGCGTCGAGCGCGGCGCGACCGAGGAGGACATCAAGAAGGCGTATCGCAAGATCGCGTTCCAGTTTCACCCCGATCGCAATCCCGGCGACAAGCAGGCGGAGCAGAAGTTCAAGGAGGCGACCGAGGCCTATGAAGTCCTGCGCGATGCGCAGAAGCGGACGCGCTACGACCAGTTCGGACACCAGGAGCCCGGCATGCCGGGTCCGGGAGGCGGGCCTCAGGGCTTCGACTTCAGCGGCTTCGATCTCGCCGACGCGCTGCGCGCGTTCATGCGCGATTTCGGCGGCGACAACTTCGGCGATTTCTTCGGCGGACCCGGCCCGGGCCAGCAGCGTGGCGACGATCTCCAGGTCCGTCTGAAGCTCGGCCTCGAAGAGATCGCGACCGGCGTCGAAAAGCGCATCAAGGTGAAGCATCTGCGCACCTGCGGCACCTGCGACGGCAAGGGCGGCAAGGGCGAATCGGTGTGCCCGCAGTGCCAGGGCCGCGGCCAGGTGCGGCGGGTGCAGCAGTCCATCTTCGGACAGTTCGTCAACGTTTCGACCTGCCCGCAGTGCGAGGGCGAGGGCCGCATCGTTCGCGAGCGTTGCCCGACCTGCGGCGGCGACGGTCGCGTCAGCGAGACCGACACGATCGCGGTCAAGGTGCCGGCGGGGGTGGCGAACGGAAACTTCATCCCGCTGCGCGGGATGGGCGACATCGGGCCGCGAGGCGGTCCGGCCGGCGACCTGATCGTGCTGATCGAAGAGAAGCCACATCCGACCTTCGATCGCGACGGCAGCGATCTGCTGCTCGACGTGCCGGTGACGTATCCCACCGCGGTGATGGGTGGCCGAGCCGAGCTGCCCACCCTCGATGGAAAGCCGGCCGTACTCGAGATTCCATCCGGCACCCCCAGCGGCCGCGCGCTGCGGCTTCGCGGGCGCGGGTTGCCGGGGCTCCGCGGCGGGCGCGGCGATCTGGTCGCGCGCGTGGTGATCTGGGTGCCGCCCCGCGTTCAGGGCGCCGAGAAGAAGGTGCTCGAGGAGCTCCAGCGCCAGGAGGGGTTCCGGCCGCCGCGCCCCGGGAAGTCGCTGTTCGAGCGCATGAAGGATGCCTTCACCGGCTGACGCGACTCCGGCGTATCTCTACCTCCCGGAGCTACCGCCGGTGGGCGAGGAGTGCGCGCTCGATTCGGAAGACGCCCACTACGTCACCCGCGTCTGCCGCGCGGGCGCCGGCCAGGCCTTGAGCGCCACGGATGGGCGCGGGACGCTGGCGCGGCTGACGCTGCTGTCGGTCCGGGGCGAGGTCCGAGCCCGCGTCGAGGCGCGAGGGGTGGCCCAGGACCCCGGCGCGTCCGGCGTGGCCTGCGGGGCACCCGAGGGCCAGCGCGCCGACTGGATGTTCGAAAAGCTCGCCGAACTGGGAGTGCGCATCGTCCAGCCCCTCGACGGAGGTCGCGACCGGTGGGAGCGCTTCGCTTCGCGCATCGAGCGCTGGCAGCGCCTGTCGATCGCGGCGCTCCGGCAGTCCCGCCAGCCCTGGCTGCTGGAGATCCGGTCGCCGCTTTCGGTGGGGGACTGGCTCGAGCGCCTGCCGGCAGGAACCCGGCGGTGGCTCGCCGACCCGGAGGGTGGCCCTGCGCGCGGTCTCGGTGAGGGGATCCCCGGATGGGGCGCGGTGGGGCCCTCGGCGGGATTCGCGGCCGGGGAGCGCGAGTCCCTGCGCGAGGCCGGTTTTCGGCCGGTGAGGCTGGCCCCCGGAAGGCTGAGGACCGAGACCGCGGCCGTGGCCTGGGCAGCTCTGTGGGCCGCCGGAAGCTCCCCTGAACCCGAAATCTCGCGAGAATCGACAACTCCTTGACTCGGCTCGTCGAGGTCCGGCAAGATGACGGGCTTGCGATCTTGACGCCGATGCGGGTCAACCCTAGATTGCCATCGGCGAATTCTGGCTTCGCGCTTCCCCCTGGTGCGTGAGGCCGAGTCCCGTTCCATGCCCAACGTTCCAAGGTAGAGAGGGGGGAGGTTTTTGCCCGGCATCCGGGTAAAAGAAGGCGAATCATTCGAGAGCGCGCTGCGCCGTTTCAAGAAGAAGTGCGAGAAGGCGGGAGTGCTTTCGGATTTGAGACGGCATCAGCATTTCGAGAAGCCCAGTGAGCGGCGGAAGCGGAAGATGAACGCTGCGAAGCGCAAGAATCTGGCGCGCCGCCAGCAGGAGAACTAGCGACTCTGGACTTCGGGCGTTCCCTTTCCTGGTTGGATTGGACCTTCGCGATCGTCGCACTGGTGTTCGCGATCCAGGGCGCCCGCCAGGGAACGATTCGGCAGGTGATGACGCTGGCCGGGGTGTTCGGCGGGTTCGGGTCGGCGTGGGTGGTTTCCCAGTGGGTCGCGGCACATTGGCACGGTGCCCGACCCGCTGCGGTCTTCTGGGTACTGCGCTGGGTGGTGGCGATTCTCGCCGGTTGCGCCGTGGCCTCGCTCTTCACCTGGTTGGGAGGCCGACTGCGCGAAGGGATCAAGACCACCGACCTCGGCTGGCTCGACCGGCTGGGCGGTCTCGTTTTCGGAGCCGGGCTGGGGGCTTGTCTCTCGTGCGCGGCGCTAATTGGATTGCTGCTGACACCGTGGCCGCGCGGGATGTCCGAAGAAGTGAGAAAGGCGCGCGTCACGGCGCCGCTGCTCTCCGGCGCAGAGAGCCTCTTGGATCACGGTGATCGCTACATTCCGGGTGGCTCCCAACTCCATCATCTGCTTCAGAGCGCCGAACGGCGCGAGCGGAACCCGCGCACGGCGTCGTAGGTTCTGTCAACATTCGCGGTCGAGGTGACGTGGACGATCGTTCCCTGAATCTGCTCGAGTTCGATCGAGTCCGCGCGGAGATCGCTCAGCGCGCGGACAGTGTGCGCGCTCGAGCCCGGCTCGCGGGTTGGCGCCCTCTGCTCGAACCCGAGACGCGCGTGCGCGAGGTGTCCGCGCTGGCGGAAGCCATGACGCGACAGCCGGAGCCTGGCGAGTGGTGCCACGTTGCCGCCGGGGACCTTGCGGCGCGGCTCGACTCCGAGTCGGAGACGCCGCTCGACGGTCCGGGCCTGGTCGAGGTGCGCGAGTGGCTCTCGGCCGGGCGAAGGACACGCGCGATCTGGAGCGAGGAGGAGCCCCGCCGCCGCTGGCCGGCTCTGAGCCTGATCGCCGGACGACTCCCGGACCTGGACGTGCTCGAACGCCGGCTCGAGCAATCGCTGGAGCCGGACGGCACGCTCACCGACGCCGCGTCGCCGGAGCTCAAGCGGCTGCGCGGAGAGATCGACCGCGGCGAGCGAGATCTCGAGCGCCGGCTCGCGCGCTGGGGACAGGAGTTCGGCGAAACCAGCTACGTCACGCGCCACGCCGAGCGATTCGTGGTGCTGGTGCCGGCCGCCGGCTTCCCGCGCCGGCGAGCGCTGGTTCACGACGTTTCGGGCAGCGGTCAATCACTGTTCGTCGAGCCGTTCGAGGCCTGCGACGCCAACAATCGATTGATCGAGCTGCGCGCCGCGCGGCTCGAAGAGGAGCACCGCATCCTGCTCCAGCTGGCGAACGATGTGCGCGAGCGTGAAGCGGAAATCCGCTCGCTCGAGAGCGCGCTGCTCGAGTTCGACACGCTGCGCGCCCGCGCGCGCTGGGCTCGCGACCGGCAGGCGATCGCGCTCGCCCCGGGGGGCGACCGGCTGCGGCTCCTGGCGGCGCGCCATCCCCTGTTGCTGGCGACGCGTGCCGAGAGCGAGGTGGTGCCGCTCGATCTCACTCTGGAAGCCGGCGGCAAGCTGCTGCTCGTCTCGGGCCCGAACATGGGCGGCAAGACCGTGCTCCTGAAGACCGTCGGGCTCGCGGCGCTGCTCTCGCACGCCGCGTTTCCGGTGCCGGCCGGCGAGGGCTCGTCGATTCCCGAGCTCGACGCGGTGCGCGTGGACCTCGGCGACGCTCAGTCGGTGGATCAGGGACTCTCGACCTTCGCCGCGCACCTTCGGACGCTGGTCGAGATGGCCGAGAGCGCGGGACCGCGCACGCTGCTGCTGGTGGACGAGCTGGGTGCCGGCACCGATCCCGAGGAGGGCGCGGCGCTCGGCCGCGCGCTGGTCGAACGCTTCGCCGCGCGCGGCGCCTGGGGAGTGCTCACCACCCATCTCGGAAGTCTCAAGCGCGTCGCCGGCGAGGTCGTGGGTGTCGTCAACGGCTCGCTCGAGTTCGACGAGCCGACCATGAGCTCCCGCTTTCGCTTCATGCCCGGTGTTCCGGGGGCGAGCCACGCACTCACGGTGGCGCGGCGTCTCGGGCTGCCCGCCGAGGTGCTGGCGCGCGCGCGCGCGCTGGCGCCGGCCGAGTCGCAGCAGATCGAGCGCCTGATCGCCGAGCTGCAGGAGACGCGACGCCGCTGGGAGGCCGAGACGCGCAGCCTGATCGAGGCCCGCGCCGCGGCCGAGACCGCCGCCCGCGAACATCAGGAGGCCACGCAGGAGACACGCCGCACGCTCTCGGAGCTGGGCCGGAAGCTCACGCGCGAGAGCGAGGCGATCCTCGCGCAGGCGCGCGAACTGTGGCAGACCGTGCAGCGGGACGCGCGCCGCGCCGAGAAATCGCGCGCCGGCGCCGAGGAGATCAAGTCGCGACTCGGGGCGGTCGAACGCGAGGTCGAGTCGCTGCAGCGCGAGGCCCGGAGCGTGGCCGGCGAATCCGCGGGCCCCGAGAGCGTGGCGCCCGCCGAGCTCAAGCCCGGGATGCGCGTCCGCGTCACCGATCTCGGCGTCGAGGCCGAGGTGGTGAGCGGCCCCGACCCGGAAGGTCGGGTGCAGTTGAAGCGCGGGGGCTGGAGCATCCAGAGTCACGTCGACCGGCTCGCCGCCATCTCCAGCGAGGGGTCGCCCCGAGGCACGCATGACGCGAACGTCCGTCCGCGGGCGAGCTGGGAGGCGTCGGAAGAAGGCCTGCCCCTCGAGGTGAATCTGCTCGGGCTCGACTCGGAGGACGCGATGCGAACGCTCGATCAGGGGCTGGATCGGGCAGTGATCAGCGGCCTCGCCGAGCTGCGGGTGGTTCACGGCGTGGGCCGCGGCGTCCTGCGCGGCGCCGTCGAGCGGCATCTCAAGGATCATCCCCAGGTCGTGTCGCAGCGCCTCGGCGGCGTGGGCGAAGGCGGACGGGGCGTCACCATCGCGAGGCTTCGATGAGCGATTCGCCGAGACTCCCGGGCGCGCGAAGCTCCGACGACTGGGTGGAGCGGGTGCGGGACGCGTCCGACATCGTCGAGGTGATCCGCGCGACGGTCGCGCTGAAGCGCGTCGGGCGGAACTGGGTGGGCCTGTGCCCGTTCCACAAGGAGAAGACCCCGTCGTTCTCGGTCAACGCCGAGCGCCAGTTCTACCACTGCTTCAGCTGCAAGGCGGGCGGTGACGTGTTCAAGTTCGTCCAGGAGACCGAGAAGGTCGGCTTTCTCGAGGCGGTCGAGATCCTGAGCCGGCGGGCAGGCATTCCGGTTCCGGAGCGCGGCGCACCCGGCGAGCGGGGGCTGCGCACGCGGCTGCAGCACGCGCTCGATCTGGCGGCGAGCGCCTACGAGCAGTGGCTCGGTGATCCGCAGCATGGCGCGACGGTGCGCGCCTACCTCGAGCGGCGTGGGGTCAGGGCCGAGACGCGCCGGCAATTCCGGCTGGGGCTCGCGCCCGCCGGCTGGGATGCCCTGCTGCAACGGCTGCGCGCGCAGGTCGGCGAGGAGGATCTACTCCAGGCCGGTCTGGCGACGCGCCGCGAGAGCGGCCGCGGGCTGTACGATCGCTTTCGGAATCGCTTGATGGTGCCGCTGGTCGCGCCGGGCGGCGCGGTGGTCGGTTTCGGCGCGCGCGCGCTGGCCGACGAGGATCAACCCAAGTATCTGAACTCGCCCGAGACGCCGGTGTACCACAAGGGCGCATTCCTGTTCGGACTGGACGCGGCACGGCGAGCGGCCGGAGCGACGGAGGAGATGATCGTGGTCGAGGGGTACTTCGACGCCATCGCTCTCCATCAGGCCGGGCTCCCGCACACCGTCGCCACCTCGGGAACCGCGCTCACCGCCGAGCAGGCGACCTTGCTCCGACGCGTGGTGCCGCGCGTGGTGCTGACCTACGACGGCGACGCCGCGGGGCGCGAGGCGATGATGCGCTCGCTCGGCGTGCTGCTCGGGGAGGGACTGGAGGTGGCGATCGTCGATCTCCCGACCGGAGAGGATCCCGACACGCTGGTGCGGGCGGGCGGGCCGTCGGCGTGGGCCGAGCGGCGCGCGGCCGCCGCGGATCCGGTGGAGTTCGTGCAGCGCCACGTCTTGCGCCAGACCGAGGGGCGCAACGCCGCGAGCGGCGACCCGCGCGAGCGTGCGCTCCAGGCGGTGGTGGAGTTGGCGGCGCGAATCGCCGATCCCATCCGCCGCGGATTGCTGTTCGAGCGGGCCGAGCAGGTGCTCGGACTCCCGCCGGCACTCCTGGCGCGCGCGCTCGAGCTCCGGAAGAGTGGTCACGACGCCCGCAAGCCGGTACGGGCCGCCCTGGAGGCCCGGCGGCACGGCGAGGTCCATGCCGAACGGCAGTTGCTCGCGGCTTTCTTGCACTCTCCTGACACGCTCGCACCGGCGCGCGATCAGGTGCATCTTGAAGACTTCGGCGATCCCGATTGCGCCGCTCTGGCGCGTTGGTTCTGGGAGGGAGGGGCGGGAATGCCCGGCGAGGGCCCGGCGGCCGGGCTGGCCCGCGAGCTGCTGGCCGAGGATCGGCCGCTCGACTGGATGGAAGAGGCTCGGGGCGCCGTGCGCATCCTGGTTCAGCGCCGTCTGCGCGGGGAGCTGAAGGACCGCCAGCAGCGGCTACGGCACGCCCAGGATTCACAGGAATCGGAGCGTCTGCTGCAGGACATTGGAAACATCGCACAGTCCTTGAAGGACTGGAGCGCGTCACTTTAAGAGCGGGGCGGGCTCCGCGGCGCGGGGCCGACTGAGGTTCCACAGGGGGCGAACGAAATGGCGGCGACGGCAAAGACCAAGGTGGCGAAGCAGCAGCTCAAGGTGGAGCAGCGCAAGCGGCTGGAAGAGATCAAGTCCCTCGCCCTGCGGCAGGGATACATCACCGAGGACCAGGTGGTGACGCTGCTCGACGACGAGCTGGATCCCGAGGTTCAGGTGGATCAGATGGAGGAGATCCACTCCATGCTCGGGACCATGCACATCGAGGTCTTCGCCAGCGAGGAGGACGCCGCCGAGCGACTCAAGAAACTCCGCAAGATCG
Organism: Candidatus Sulfotelmatobacter sp.; assembly: GCA_035498555.1. Classification (NCBI taxonomy): domain Bacteria; kingdom Pseudomonadati; phylum Acidobacteriota; class Terriglobia; order Terriglobales; family Candidatus Korobacteraceae; genus Candidatus Sulfotelmatobacter; species Candidatus Sulfotelmatobacter sp. The sequence continues at coordinate 10,488 of DATKAB010000081.1, read as the reverse complement.
AGGACAAGAAGAGCACGCTGTCGGCGAAGGCGGTCCCGCAGCAGCCGGTGCGCTACGACGACCCGGTGCGGATGTACCTGCGCGAAATGGGTCGCGTGCCTTTGCTCACGCGGGAGGGTGAGGTCGAGATCGCGCGGCGCATCGAGGCCGGCGAGCGCCAGGTGGTCTCGGCGCTGTTCCGCGCCGAGCCCTCGGTGCGTGAGATCCGCGGACTCCTGAAGAAGCTCAAGGAGGGGCTGCTCAAGATCGAGGATTTCATCAAGGTGGACGCCGAAGCCGCCACCGAGCAGGCGCTCAAGAAGGAGCGCCAGCGCGCGGTGCGCATCCTCGAGCGCGTGTTCGTGCTCCAGAAGCGCTACAACGACATGCTCGAGAAGCAGAACGCACGGATGACCGATCATCGGCGCTCGAGCTATCACGCCAACTTCGCCAAGGTCGAGGCCGAGCTGACCCAGGAGATGCACAAGCTCTCGATGAATCCGCGCATGGTCGAGGGGCTGGCCGCGCCGGTGAAAGAGCAGGCTCAGCGCGCGCTGGATCTCGACGACCAGCTGGCGCTGCTCGAAAAGAAGTACGGCCACGGCGCCGACGACATGAGCGCGTTCTCGCGCCGGCTGAAGCGCGGCCCCAAGGAGCTGCGCGCGGTCAAGCGTGACTCGGGGCTCCAGCCCAATCAGATTGCCGATTTCCAGCTCGAACTCAAGAACGTGCGCAAGCTGCAGCGCGACCTCGAGGTCGAATCGAAGACCTCGGTCGAGCACCTGCTCGAGCTGCACCGGCAGATCCGCGACGGCGAGCGCGCCACCGCGCAGGCCAAGAAAGAGATGATCGAGGCCAACGTGCGACTGGTGATCTCGATCGCCAAGCGCTACACCAATCGCGGTCTGGAATTCCTCGACCTGATCCAGGAAGGCAATTCGGGACTGATGCGCGCGGTCGACAAGTTCGACTACACCAAGGGCTACAAGTTCTCGACTTACGCGACCTGGTGGATTCGGCAGGCCATCACCCGCGCGATCGCCGATCAGGCGCGCACCATCCGCGTCCCGGTGCACATGATCGAGCACATCAATCGCGTGGTGCGCGTGTCGCGCCGGCTGGTGCAGGAGCTGGGCCGCGAGCCAACGCCCGAGGAGATCGCCGAGCGGCTCGAGCTGCCGGTCGACAAGGTGAAGTCGATCCTCAAGGCGGCGCAGGAGCCGATCTCGCTCGATCGCCCGATCGGCGAGGACGACGACTCGAACCTCGGCGATTTCATCGAGGACACCAGCGTGGTGAGCCCGGCCCATTCGGCCGCCAGCGCCATGCTGCGCGACGAAGTCAACGAGGTACTGCGCACGCTCACGCCGCGCGAAGCCAAGGTCGTGCGCCTGCGCTTCGGGCTCACCGAGGACGGCGCGCAGCGCACCCTCGAGGAAGTCGGCGCGTTCTTCAACGTCACCCGCGAACGCATCCGGCAGATCGAAGCCAAGGCGCTGCGCAAGCTGCGCCACCCGACGCGTTCGCGCCGGCTCAAGGCCTACACCGAGCTCCTGTGACCGGAATCGCAGGAGCCCTGAGCGGAATCGGTTCGGAGCTCCAGCGGCGACCCGGGCGATGGCTGGCGGTCGCGATGCTGCTCGCGGCCTCGCTTCGCCTCGCCTTCGTGCTGTCGACCACACCGCGCGCGCTGGTCGGCGACGAAACCACGTACGATTCGATTGCCTACAATCTCGTCAGCGGGCACGGGTACCGGCTGGGAGAGTCCAACGAGGAAGGGACGCTCACTGCGATGCGCGGCCCTTCATATGTGCTCGAGGTCGCGCTGTTCTACCGCATCTTCGGCCGGACGCTCACCCGACCACTGGTGGCGCAGGCCTTGCTCGACGTCCTGGGATGCTGGTTGGTCTATCAGCTCGGGAGGCTTTGGTTTCGAAGGCCGCAAGTCGGCGTAACGGCAGCGGCGATCTACGCAATTTATCCGCCGTTCATTCAGTACTCGGGCGCTTTGCTCACCGAATCGTTCACGACTCTGACGCTGCTGGCCGCACTTCTCGCGTGGCAAGTCCACCTCGAGGCCGCGGGTTGGAGGGCGGCCGCCGGCAGCGGCGTCGCGCTCGCACTGTGCGCGCTCAACAAGCCGCAACTCGCTCCTTTGATCGTGCTTCTGCCTCTGGTCGCGCTGCCTGAACGGGGGGGCGCGAGAACGATTCGAGACCTGGCCATTCTCGCTCTCGCGTTCGCCGTCGTGACGATTCCCTGGGTCCTCCGCAACGCAATGGTGTTCCATGCGTTCGTTCCCGGGGTGACCAACGGGGGGATCGGCTTCTGGGGAGGAACCGCGCCCATCGGCGGCCGGCTGATTAGCAGCCTTGCGGACCCGCCGGTCCCCGACAGCCTGCGGCGCGCGGTCCTGGCGATGGGGGAGGTCCAGGGAAGCCGCTGGCTCTATCGAGAAGGTGTACGGATCATTGCTGCCGACCCCGGTCGCTACGCATTTCTCCTGTTCCGGAAGTTCTTCCAGCTCTGGTTCAATTTGGGATTCGACCAGCCGCCTTCGCGGGCCTCGGTCGATCTCGCCGCGTTCCAGGCGGTTGCCGTCGCTCTCGCGGCCGCCGGTCTGCGAATCGGTTCTCCCGGACGTGGAGTGGCTCGTCTGATCGGCTGGCTCGGGCTGGTGTGGACGGCCGTCCACCTGCCGTTCGTGGTCGTGGTTCGATATGCGGTTCCCTTCTACTCCGTGCTCTTCGTTTGCACGGCGGCGGGGTTGGTCGCGCTCATTCCGGGTTGCGTGGGGCCGCCGCGCGAGGTGCGATTTGACACCCTTTCGAACGGTTGATAGAAACACACGCCTTGTCAGGCGCAGCGATGCTGCGTGCCCGCGCTGGGCCCATAGCTCAGCGGTCCAGAGCGGCCGGCTCATAACCGGCGAGACCCTGGTTCGAATCCAGGTGGGCCCAGAGTTCGTCGCTCACGCTCGCGAGGGTTGCGCCACACCCGAATTCGGGCGAATAGCTCAGCTGGCAGAGCACCTGGATCACAACCAGGGGGTCACAGGTTCAAGTCCTGTTTCGCCCACCATCGTCACCGGCGGGATTCGCGCGACGTCGCGAATCCCGAAGCAGGAGTCGATCGCGATGAATCGAGGATTTCGACGCGCCGCCGTGCTTCGCCCGGGATCGGGCGCGCACCGGCGCGGCACCGTCGCGCCGCCCGCTCGCGGGGATGTCCTCTCGGACATCCCCGCTTTCGTTTGGGGGGAGCAGCCGTGAGCGACGAAATCGATCGACTGTGGGCCCTGAAGGGTCTGGACGAGCAGCTGGTCGCGGCCCGCGCCGCGCTGGCGCGTTATCCGGAGCAGAAGCGGGCGCTCGAGGCGCGCGCCGCCGACGAGAAGAAGAAGCTCGAGGGTCTGCAGGGTCGGATCGCCGAGGCTCAGAAGCGACGTCGCGAGCTGGAGCGCGACGCCGAAACCGCCGGCGAACAGGAGCGCAAGTTCGCCTCGCAGCTGCCGATGGTGAAGAAGAACGATGAATACCAGGCGCTGCTGCAGGAAATCTCGGCGGCCAAGACGCGGCGCTCCGAGATCGAAACCCAGGTGCTGCTGCAGATGGACACCGAGGACGGACTGGGGCGCGAGCGGCCGGTGGCGGAGAAAGCATTGAAATCGGCGGAGGCCGAGCTCAACACGCGCCGCGCCGAAATCGAAGCCGAGGAGCGCGCCGCGCAGCAGAAGGTCGACGCGTTGCAGGCGCAGCGAGCCGAACAGATGGCGCCGCTGCCGGCGGCGATGCGCTCCCGCTACGAGCGCGCGCACCAGTCGCTGAACGGGCTGGCGGTGGTGGCGATCCTCAAGAACGCCTGCGGCGGATGCTATCGCGCCCAGCCGCCGCAGGTGGTCGCCGAGGCCCGCCGGCGCGACCGCCTGATCATCTGCGAGGGCTGCGGGCGGCTGCTGGTGTGGCCGCCGGAGGGGGCGTGAGCCGGCGTTGAGCTCCACGCCGCGCGTGCTCTCCTCCGCGCTCCGCGGTCGCCGTCTGGCGGTGGTGCTGTCGGGCGGCGGCGCGCTGGGCGCGTACGAAGTCGGTGTGCTGCGGGTACTCGAGCAGCTTCGCGTCCGGCCGGCGATCCTGGCCGGAGTCTCGGTGGGCGCGATCAACGCAGTCGCCTGGCTCGCTCACGATTTTCGCGCCCGCTCGCTCGAGCGCGTCTGGAGCAGCCTGCGGGGCTCCGAGATCGGGCTCCGCTGGACTTCGCTGCTGCTGCGACTGCTTGGCGGCCTGGTGGCGGCGGTCGGCGTCACCGAGGCGGCGCTGACGCTGGCGAGCTCGCAAGAGCTGAGCGCGCTACGTCTGTTCCATCGTCGTGTCACGGTGCACGCCGACGTGCAGGCCATCCTGCTCGACGTGCTGGCCTGGGTGCTGGTCGCGGCCGGCGGCGCTGCGCTGGTGTTCTTCGCGCGCCCCACCGACGAGTGGGTCGCGGCGCTCAGCTCGAAGATCGAAAGCGCGCGCGCCTATCGCTGGCTCGGTCGCGTGCTCCTGGTCGGCATCGCGATCCACGTGCTCACCCTGTTCTTCGGCGTTCCCTGGCCGCATCGCTTCAGCGCCACCGCGCTGCTGGTCGGCGGGGCGCTGTGGCTGTTCGGCCGTCACGGCCGGTCCAATGAAGCGGCGCGCGAGTGGCTGATGCGCATGTTTCCCGAGACCCGCGGGCGCGGCCTGTGGGGGACCGAGCCCCGCCGGCGCCTGATCGAGCGCCTGGTGGGCGAAGGCGATCCCGAGCGTCTGCTCGGCGGTGAAACGCATCTCATCGTCAGCGCCTGCGATCTCGCCAGCGGCCGCATCGTTCATTTCGTGAACTGGCCGGAGCCGAACCAGCGCTTCCGCTCGCGCATTGCGCGGGTACTCGGCGAGGTGATGCCGCTGGCGCGAGCCGCCGACGTGATGCGCGCGGCGCTCGCCTCGTCGGCGCTCCCGATCCTCTACGAGCCGGTGCGGATTTACGGGAGGGAGTTCGTGGACGCCGGCCCGTTCTCGAACCAGCCGATCCACGTCGCGATCGCCGACGACGCCGAGGCGGTGCTGGTGGTGCTGCTGTCGCCGAGCGCCGGGCCGTCCCCGGGCGCTCATGAACCCAATCTGCTCGAGCTGGGCGGGAGACTGCTCGAGCTGGCGAGCTGGCGCGAGCTGCAGGGCGAGCTGCTGGCGCTGCCGGCGGAGTGGACGCGCCAGCCGCACCCCGCGACCGGCGACCCGGCCCGCATCTGCGTGGTCGAGCCCGCCACCATCCTGCCGGGCGGCGTCCTGGGTTTCGCACCCGATCACGCCAGCACGCTGATGCATCGCGGCGAGACCGACGCATGGCGCGCCCTCGAGCAGGCCGGCTGGCTGAAACCGGCCTGAGCGCCCGGCTTGTGCGCGCGCGCGCGCGACCGGTAGAGTCATTCGATGCCCACTCCCACCGGCGGTCCGTGGAGGCTTCGCTGTGACGGAGGCTCCCGTGGCAATCCGGGACCGGGCGCGTACGGGTTCGTGCTGCTCGACGATCACGGGCGCGAAGTCGAAGCGCGGGGCGAGTATCTCGGCAAGGTCACGAACAACGTCGCCGAGTATCGTGGGTTGATCGCGGGCCTGGAGGCCGCGGCGGCCCATCGAGTTCCGTCGCTCGAGGTGAGCATGGATTCCGAGCTGGTCATTCGCCAGATGACCGGCGAGTACCGGGTCAAGAACGAGGGGCTGAAGCCATTGCACGCGGCCGCGAAAGCGGCGGCCACGAAAATCGCACGGCTCCGCTTCGCGGCGATTCGGCGCGAGGAGAACACCCGCGCCGATCAGCTGGTCAACGAAACGCTGGATCGTATTCTCGGTTCCGAGTCTCCCAGATGATCGCGGGCGAGGCACCGACGCTGCCGTTTTGCGGCGGCCCAGGGCCTGGTCCGAGGAAAGTCCGAACTCCACAGGGCAGGGTGCTGGGTAATTCCCAGGGGGCGCGAGCCCACGGAAAGTGCAACAGAAAGCAAACCGCCAGCGGGCGCGGCTTCGGCCGCGCAGCGGGCAAGGGTGAAACGGTGCGGTAAGAGCGCACCAGCGGTCCCGGTGACGGGGCCGGCTTGGCAAACCCCACCCGGAGCAAGACCGCATAGAGGGGGAGCAGTGTGTCCCGCTGCGTTCGCACCCCAGGGTCGGTCGCATTGAGGCGTTCCGGCAACGGGCGCCCCAGACAAATGATCATCACGGTTCACACCGACAGAATTCGGCTTACGGGAGACTCGGTATGACGTCACGGCCGGCGCCGGCCGATCGCAGTGGCCGGCGCGGGGCGGCGCCGCGTCGCGAGCACAGGCCTGCGCGCCGTTGGTGGAGTCATCCGGCGCTGGGCGCCGGACTGCTGGCGCTGCTCTTCTTTCTGCCGACGATTCGCTACGGATGGGTTCGCGACGATCACCAGATGATCGCCGAGAACCAGTTCCTGAGGCATCCCCGCTACCTGCTGCAGCTCCTCCTCACCGACTTCTGGTCGTCGCCGGGCGGCCAATCGGGGCTGTGGCGCCCGGTCATCACGCTGTCCTACTGGATCGACGGCCGGATCGGCGGATGGCAACCGGGCTGGTTCCACGCCGTCAACGCGCTGTCGCACGCGGCCGCCACCGCGCTGTTCGCGCTGCTGCTGGTCGAGATCGGCGCCGGGGCGGCGGTGGCGTGGTTCGCGTCGTTGTGGTTCGCGGTGATGCCGGTGCACGTCGAGTCGGTGGCATGGATCTCGGGACGAACCGACGTGTGGTGCGCGATGTTCTGCTTCGCGGCGCTGTGGATGCACGAGCGCGGCGCGCGCGGAACGAGCTGGGCGTGGCGCAGCGGCGCGGCGCTCGCGTTCCTGGCCGGGCTGCTCAGCAAGGAAGGCGCAGCGCCGGTGCTGGCGGTGTTCGCGGCGCTGGCGTGGGCGCGCCTCGCCGACTCGCCGAAGCGCTGGGCGCAATTCGCGGTCGAGACCGCGCCCTACTTGGTCATCACGGCGGTCTGGGCGTATGTCCATCAGGGCATCGCGCCCGCCGACCTCACGCCGGCGGCCGCCTGGCGCCACTCGACGCCGATGGAACGGGTGTGGACCTCGGTCGCCACGCTGCCCTCGTATCTCGCGCTGCTGCTGCCCGGACATCCGCAGGGACCGGACTGGCTGATCGCGCCGGCGCGCTCGCCGCTCGATCCGCGCGTGATCCTCGGCGTGCTCCTGCACCTTGTCGCCATCGTGTTCGTGATCCGGGAGTGGGGAAAGAAGAGCCGTCTCTCGGCGGCCATGCTGCTGTTGTGGCTGCCGCTGGCCCTGATCGGTGGCCTCACCCTCACGCGCGGCGTGCTGCTCTATGGCGGCCGGCATCTCTATATGGGCTCGGCCGGGGCGACCTGGCTGGTGTGTGTCGCCGGGGTCCGGTTGTGGCGCCGCGGCATGAGTCCGAGCTCGCTGCCGCGCTGGACACCCGCCGCGATCTACGCCGCGATTCTGGCCGTCTCGCTCTTCCAGACCGGCGTGGCCATGTCGGGCTGGTGGACCGACGAGACCATGTACCGCGCCATGATCCGGACTCAGCCCGACAACGCCAGCGGCTATCTGGGACTCGCGCTCGTGAGCATCGGCCACCGTCGTGACAACCTCGCGCTGGAAGCGCTGAGCCGTGCGACGGAGCTCGATTCCACGCGCTACGAAATCGCCACCTACCACGCGGCGATCGCCTCGCGCACCGGTCAGTGGCCGCAGGTGGTGGCGTGGGGAAGACTGGCGCGAGCCCGGGGAGCCACCGAGGCGGATCCCGCGCTGATGGAGGTCAACGCCCTTCAGGCGATGGACAGCCTCGAGGCGGCCCACGCGCTGCTCGACACGCTGATGGCGACCCACAAGAGCGACCCCGATGTCGCGGCCGCCTACGGCAAGCAGATGCTGGCCGAGAAGAAGCCGGCGCGCGCCATCAAGCCGCTCCAATACGCGGTGGGCTGGAGCCCCGACGACGCGACGCTCGCCATTCTGCTCGGCGACGCGTACGCGCGGGTCAAGAACTACGAGGACGCGCGCCGCGAGTTGCAGCGCGCCACCGGACTCGAACCGGGCAACATCGAGGCCTGGCTGCGGCTCGCCTCCGTTTGCCATCTGCAGGGCGACTTCACCGCCCGCGACCAGGCGCTCGCCAACGCCACCAGCCTGCCCGGCGCCGACACCACGCGCATTCAACAGATGTGGCAGAAGATGGCCGGGCTCGGCGAGCCGGGGCCCATCGACAAGTGAGCGCGCCACGCCCGGACCCGATCGCCTGAATCCCCGGCGCCCTCGCGAGCCGGCGAAGCGCGGGGGGAAGGCGCGCGGAGCGAGTGCCACCTCTGCACCGCGTTCCTCGGCGTTGGCCGTGTTCGTCACCCATCCGGCGGCGTTGTCCTTCCTCGCCGCGGTTCTGGTTCATCTCGGCTCGCTGCCCTATGCGTTCGTCTGGGACGATCACTACCTGATCGAGCACAACGGGCTGCTCGGTTCGAGCGCGGGAGTGGCGAGACTCCTCACTGCCGACTTCTGGGCCGGCGCGGGCCAGCACGCCTCGGGCTTCTGGCGCCCGGTGGTGGTGGCGAGCTACGCCATCGAACACCGACTGGGATTCGGCGCGCCGGCGATGAGGCTGGTGAATCTGCTGGCGGACGCCGGCGCGAGTGCGCTGCTCGCGGCGCTGGCGCTGGCCGGTGGACTGCCGCGGGCGGCCGCGGCCCTGACCGGGCTGATCTTCGCGACCCTGCCTGCGCATCTCGAGTCGGTGGTGTGGATTTCGGGCCGCACCGACGTGTTCGCGGCGGCGTTCGGGCTCGCGGCGCTGCTGCTCCAGTCCCGCTGGCGCCGGACCCGGAGCTGGACCGACGAGGCCGCAATGCTTCTCGCCCTCGGCGCGGCGTTGCTCAGCAAAGAGACGGCGGCGCCGTTGTTCGCGGTGATGGCGGTGTCGGCGTGGGTCGCCGGCGCGCCCGCGGGGCTCTCGATCCGCGGCTGGGTTCGCGAATGGCTGCCGGCGGCTGCGGTCACCGCCGTCTACGGCCTCTTGCATCTTCGATTCGCCCCCGGCGAAGCGCTGCCAGCGGCGTTGGTCGCCGCCACGCGCGCCCGCGCCGCCGGAGGCTTCTGGCTGTTGACGCCCGCCTACCTCGCCTTCCTGCAGCCCTGGTACCCGCACTCGCCGGCCGCGATGCTGGATCTGACCCATCCGCCCGGCGGGCTCGCGATCGCTGGCGGTGTCGCGCTGCTCCTGCTCGCGGCGATCGGGCTGTGCGTGCTGGTCGCGCGGCGGTCGCCGGCCGCACTGCCCTGGTCGCTGGCGCTCGCCACCCTGTCGCCGGTGCTGGCGGTCAACGCCCTGCGCGGCACCCTGCTGTTCGCCGAGCGCTTCTTCTACTTTCCAAGCGCCGGCGTCTGCTGGGCGCTCGCCGTACACGCCTGCGCGCTGCCGCTGTCCGGCCGGCGGGTCGCCGCCGTGGTGGCGACCCTTGCCCTGCTGGCGGGAATCGGGTTCACGCTCCAACGCCAGCCCGACTGGCGTGACGACGAGACGCTGTTTCGCAGCATGACCCTGCTGCATCCCGGGAATGTCACCGGCTACCTGCAGCTCGCGCGCGAGCTCGATTCCAGGGGCCGTGGGGAAGAGGCGGCGCGCGCCGCGGCGACCGCGTCGCGCCTCGATCCCGAGCGCGCCGACGTGCTCGCGGTGCGCGGACTGCTGGCATTGCGCGCCGGCAACCCGGCGGCGGCGCTCGATTTCTCGAATCGCGCGATCGCCGGTGGCTCGATTCAGCTCGAGTCGCGGCTCACGCGCGCCGCGGCGCTCGCCGCGCTCGGCCGGTTCGAGGAGGCACGCGGGGCGCTCGACACGTTGCGGGCGCGAATGCCCGGCAATCCCGAGGTGGAATCCCTCTGGGGCCAGTATCTGCTCGCGACCGGTCACGCCGCGGAAGCACGGCCGGTTCTCGAACGCGGGCTGTCACAATTCCCAGACGATGCCGACCTCGCCTACGCGCTCGGCATGGCGTGCGTCGACACGCACGCCATCTCGGAGTCGATCCCGGCATTCGAGCGCGCAGTCGAGAAACGCCCCGGTTTCTATGAGGCCTGGCTGCAGCTTGGAGCGGCGCGACTCGAGATGGGCGACCGCGCGGGCGCGGCGCGCGCGCTCGAGAGCGCGATGCGTTTGCCGGAGGCGGTGGATGGGCGAGCGGCGGGGCTGCGACGGATGGTGGGAAATCCGCGATGAACCGGCGGCTCGCGTAGGTCCTGCTCCGGAAATTGCAGTTGCGCCTGCTGATGCCGGGGATGGGGGCCCGAGGGAGATCGACTCACGCCGCGTACTTCAGGGTGTGGCGCTGGTTGTGGGTGAAGGCTCGCGTCCGAATGGTTCTCCAGTAGTACTGCGCCCATCGCTCCGGTAGCTCGATGCGCGTGGGGAAGAGGCGCTGCTCGAGGATCTGCCTGACGCTTCTCCTTCGCGAG
>DATKAB010000080.1 GCA_035498555.1 Candidatus Sulfotelmatobacter sp. | reverse complement strand
GTGATCGATCCGACTCGCCCCGGCTGGTCACCTGCCGCTCGCGAACAGTTCGCGCGCGAGCTGACCGGTGTTGCCGACAGCGTGGTCAAGCCGGCCTACGTCCGCTATCGCGCGTTCCTGGCCACCTCGATCCAGCCGGTGGCGCGATCCGACGAGAAGGCCGGACTCGGTTCGCTGCCCGGCGGCGTGGCCTGCTATCGCAAGTTGATCCGGGTGCACACCTCGCTCGATCGCACGCCCGAGGATCTTCACCGCGTCGGGCTCGATCAGGTCGACCATTTCAGGCTCGAGTTGAGGGAATTGGGGCAGAAAGTCTTCGGCACCTCGGACATTGCCGAGATTCAGAAGCGCCTGCGCACCGATCCCCAGATGCAATTCTCGTCGGCCGACGAGATCGAAGCCAAGGCGCGCGCGACGCTGGCCCGCGCCAAGGCCGCGATTCCCGGCTGGTTCGGGCGCCTGCCCAAGGCGGATTGCCAGGTCAAGGTGATGGGCATGCACGAAGCGCCCAACTCGACCATCGCCTACTACCGCGAAGCCGCACCCGACGGCAGCCGGCCCGGGTATTACATGATCAATACCTACGAGCCCACCACGCGGCCTCGCTACGAGGCGGAAGCGCTCGCGTTCCATGAGTCGATTCCGGGACATCATCTGCAGATCGCGATCGCTCAGGAGCTGAAGGACATTCCCGAGTTCCGCCGCAACCTCGGCGTCACCGCGTTCGTCGAGGGCTGGGCCCTGTATTCGGAGCGGCTGGCCGACGAGATGGGGCTCTACTCCAGCGATCTCGATCGCATCGGCATGCTGTCGTACGACGCGTGGCGTTCGTGCCGGCTGGTCGTGGACACCGGCATTCACGCGATGGGCTGGAGCCGCCAGCAGGCGATCGATTACATGATGAAGAACACCTGTCTGGCGCAGAACAACGTCGAGAACGAGGTGGATCGCTACATCACCTGGCCGGGCCAGGCGCTCGCCTACAAGATGGGGCAGCTCGAGATCCTCAGCCTGCGCGACGAGGCCAGGCAGCGGCTCGGGACACGCTTCGACATCCGCGCCTTCCACGACGCGGTGCTCGGCAACGGGGCGGTGAGCTTGCCGATGCTGCACCAGCAGATCGAAGACTGGATCGTGGCGCAGGAGAACACCCCGCCGGTGATCAGGAAATAGGCCGGCCCCACCGTCCGACACCACCGTTCGCCGCTCCGCCGCCGCCATCCGCCGATTCCCGCGCGATTGGGGGGGCGATCCGGCCGTAACTTGAGGGTGGAGAAGGAAGCGGGCCGGCATGAAGGGGCCGGCGGCGGATCGAGGAGGAAGCACATGGCCCGGCGCAGAGCCAGCAATCGGGATCGGTTCTTCTGGGGAATACTCTTCATGGGCGTCGGCATTCTGTTCCTGCTCGACCAGATGGGCTACGCCGACATCGGGGGCTGGCGTCACTGGTGGCCGTGGGTCGCGATCCTGATGGGCGTCGCTCACCTGATCCTGCCCAGCCGTCCCAAGGATTTCGGGCGCGGCGTCATGTGGATCTTGTTCGGGCTCTGGTTCATGGCCGCGGATCGCGGCTGGCACGGACTCACCTGGAACAACTCATGGCCGCTGGCGTTCGTGGCGATCGGAGCGAGCATCGTGATCGAAGTGCTGGTCTCGCGCCTGGACCCGGGGCGTCCGGAGGAGGGCGGCGATGCTCCGAAGATTTCGTAGTCGCGACTCGGCGCCTCGCGCTCGTGATCTGGCACTCGTGATCTGCGCCGCCTGGCTCTTGCTGCAGAATTCGCTGCTGCTGATCTGGGTTTCGAGCCCGCATCTCGAGCCGGCGTTCGTGGTGGCGCGGGCGCTGATCAAGGTCGGGGCGCATCTGTTCGCTCAGCTCTGGATGCTGCCGGCGGCCATGGTCCTGGGCGCGGCGCTGGCGCTGTCGAATGGTGAGTCCCACGATGCCGCTCGCAAGCGACGCGAGGTTTCGCATGCCTGATCTCCAGTCGACCGAATCGGGCCGTCGCATCTACGGCGCCCAGCTGCGCGCGCCGATCACCTTCACCGGCCGGCTGGTTTTTGGACTGATCGTCTTGACCCTGGGCGTCATCTGGACGCTCGACAACCTGGGCATCGTGGACTCAACGCCGCTGCTGCGCTGGTGGCCCGCGCTGCTGATGGCCGCGGGCCTCGCGCGGCTCACCGGCGTCGGCGCGCGGCAGAGCGTGGTGTCGGGCACGGTGATGACCACGATCGGAGCGATCCTGCTCGCCGGCAACCTTCACCTGATGCACGCGCGGATACTGTGGCCGCTCGCCCTGATCACCCTCGGGGCGTCCCTCGTGTTCCGTTCGGTGCGCGCTCCGGCACTGGGCGGCTCGGGCGGCGACGTTCAGGCCGAGGTGCACAACTTCGCGATGATGGCGGGGCTGGTGCTGAAAAACGTCTCGCAGCAGTTCCGCGGCGGCGACTTGAGCGCGATGATGGGTGGCATCCAGCTGGATCTGCGCGGCGCCGCGGCAGCCGGGCCGGAAGTCGTGCTCGACGTGTTTACCTGGTGGGGTGGCATCGACATCACCGTGCCGCCCGACTGGCGCGTAGTGACCCACGTCACTCCGATCATGGGCGGCTACGACGATCACACCAAGCCTTACGCCGGAGAGGCGAAGACCACGCTGGTGATCCGCGGCGTGGTGATCATGGGTGGGATCGAGGTCAAGAACTGACGCATGCACCCGATTCTGCGGAGCCGCGTGCGGCTGAGGCTCTACCTTTCGGGATGGATCCTCGTCGGCATCATCATCGCCCTGCTGCTGGTGGTGTTGAACGGCCGCGCCCCGATGCCGGCGGTGTGGTTCGCGCTCCCGCTGACCGTAGTCTACGGATTCGCGTGTCTGTCGGCGTGGTGGGTGTGCAATGCCAACCCGCTCCGCACGACGTCGGCGACTCGATTGCTGGGCGTGCTGCTCGGCACCGCGCTGCTCGACAGCCTGCTGTGGGCGCTGCTCGGTGGTGCGTGGAGTGTGGCCGTCGTTCGGCTCATGCCGGCGTTCGGCTCGCTCGCCACCGCGACTTTCTGGCACTCGAGCATGCAGACCGGCTCGGGGCCGGACTACGAGTCGCACCGCCTGGCCCGCGACCTCGCCATGCTGATCACGCTCGGAGTCCCGCTGTTCCTACTGTCGGCGATGCTGCACTATCTGCTGATCGCGTTCGAGGATTCGCGGCAGGCCGAGCGACGCGCGCTCGAGGCCCAGGTCACGGCGCGTGAGGCCGAGCTGCGCGCCCTGCGCGCGCAGCTCAATCCGCACTTCCTGTTCAACAGCTTGAACTCGATCAACGCCCTGGTGGGCAACGATCCGGAGGGCGCGCGGCGCATGTGTGAGGGGCTGGGTGATTTCCTGCGGCGCACGCTGAACCTCGGAGCTCGCGAGGCCGTGACGCTGTCGGAGGAACTGGCCCTGGTGGATCGCTACCTGGCGATCGAGCAGGTTCGATTCGGCGATCGCCTCGCGATCGAGCGCGTGATCGAGCCCGGCGCTGCCGAGTGCCGGGTACCGCCACTGCTGCTGCAGCCGCTGGTCGAGAACGCGGTGAAGCACGGCGTGTCCGCGCGCGTCGAAGGCGGCACGGTGAGGATCGAGGCGCGAGTGCGCGGCGAGTGGCTGATGCTGGCGATCGAGAACCCGATCGACGAGCAGGGCCCGGCACGAGTGGGAGAGGGCGTCGGCCTCGAGAACGTGCGGCGCCGGCTTACGGTGTTGGGCGGCCGCGACGCTCGGCTCGAAGTGTTGCGCGCGAGCGGGCGCTACCGCGTCGAGCTGACGCTGCGCGCCGAGGCGGCCGAGCCATCGCTCGCCGCTCCGTCGCTGGCCCCGCGCCCGGCGGTCGCGTCGTGAGCGCCCCAGGCCGCATTCGCGTGGTGCTGGTGGACGACGAGTCCCCGGCGCGTCAGCTGCTGCGCGAATACCTCGGCGCCCACCCCGACATCGAGATCGTCGGCGAGTGCTCGAATGGGTTCGAAGCCGTGAAGAAGATCGGCGAGCTGAAGCCCGATCTGGTCTTTCTCGACATCCAGATGCCAAAGCTCGACGGCTTCGAGGTCCTGGATCTGCTCGATCCCCGTCCGGCAGTGGTGTTCAGCACCGCCTACGACGAGTTCGCGCTCAAGGCATTCGAAGTGCACGCCGTGGACTATCTGCTCAAGCCCTACGGCCGCGATCGGCTGGCCGAGGCGCTGGTGCGGGTGCGCGAGCGGCTGGCGGCGCGCGGGAGAAGCGGTGCGGCGAGTGCGTCCGCGCCTGCCGAACCGAGTGCGGCGAGACTCGCGGCCGCGGCGCGGCCGCCCGGACGATTCGTCGAGCGGCTGCTGGTCAAGGACGGCTCCGACGTGCAGGTGATTCCGGTCGATACCGTGGACTATCTCGAGGCGCAGGACGACTACGTCGCGATTCACTCCGCCGGCAAGTCGTGGCTCAAGACCCAGCCGATCTCGGATCTCGCCGAAGGTCTCGACCCCGCGCGCTTCGTGCGCGTGCATCGCTCGTTCGTGCTGCAGGTGGATCGCATCGCGCGGCTCGAGCTGTACGCCAAGGACAGCCGGGTGGCGATCCTGCGCGATGGGCGGGAAGTGCCCGTCAGCCGGAGCGGGTACGCGCGGTTAAGAGAGCTGATGTAGGCGCACGCCCGGCGACTTTCGGCAACGCACGCCATCGCGCCGAGCCCAGGACTTCATGCTTCCCGCCGAGTAGCCAGGGCGGTAGTCTTTTCGCACGCGCCGCGCCGGATCCGCGCTCGAGCGCGTCGAATCGAGGTCCGCATGGGATCATTGCGTCTTCCCGTTCGCGCCGCACTTTCCCTGATCATCCTGGCCACTACGGCCGCGACCGCGTTCGCCCAGTGGCCGCAGGGCTATTCGATCGCGGTTGGAGGAGATTTGGCGGCGCGAGGCGTCGCCACCGGCTTCTGCCTTCCCGGCGAGGGACCTGGTGACTTCTACGCGGTGTTCGGAGCGTGGAGCGGCACGGGTCAGACCGGCTGGCAGGCTGCGCATCTGACGACGGACGCCCAGTCCCTTTGGTCCTCACCCGATGCCCAGGGAACCCTTCCCGGATCGACGAGCCTCGGCGACGACGCCCCTTTCGCCCCGACCGGCGCCGGGGGATTCGTGAACGCCCTGTCGCTTCAAAGCTACGGCGTGCCTGACATGCGGGCAGCATTGGGGGACCCATCGGGCGCCATCTCGCCACCCTGGCCATACTCCGACATCGGCGCTTCGCCGAGTACGGCCTACATTCCTTCCTGTTGTCGGGCCGATGATGGTGGTGTCTTTGTGGCCTGGACGGGTGCTGACCATCGCCTGCATGTGCAGCATCTCGATGCGAGCGGGGCGGTCGCGCCCGGGTGGCCGAGCGGTGGGCTGCGGCCGACGATCGGGTCCGAAGGAAACCTCGGGACCGCGCCTGACGGGGCCGGCGGCGTGCTCGTCCTCGTTGGTTACTCGTCCGGCTCGGCTCGCATCTGGCGCTTCGCGGCGGACACGACTCTTGCTCCCGGATGGCCGGCGCTCGG
>DATKAB010000079.1 GCA_035498555.1 Candidatus Sulfotelmatobacter sp. | reverse complement strand
GGGCGCTGCGCCGGTCTAGGCGGCGCGGCTCTGTTCGTCGCCGGACGACTTCGCCGCCCGCGCCGTCTCGATCGGAATCACCTGCGGCACTTCGCCCACCGCTCTGCGGATCGGACGGCGCGCCGTCATGACCGGCCACAGCATCAGGGCCTGAACCGCGAGGCCGCTGGCCGCGATCTCGAGCCAGCCGAAGCCCTGTGCGGGATCGAACGGCAGGCCGAACGCGAGCGCCGCGACCGCGGCCAGCATCGTATCGAGCATCGCGAGCCGTACGAACAGCGCCGGCCGCACGATCTGGCGCGGCGCGATGCTGGTGACCTCGCCGCTCGGCGGGACCGATTCGCGCGGCGCGATCCGCGCGGCGAGCGCGTCCTCGCTCAACCGCCAGCGCTCGATCTCGGCCACCAGCGCGCGGGCGCGGCCGCCGATCTCGCCGACGCTCGCGCTCTCGAGCGGCGTCAACCGCAGCAGTCCTTCGCGGCCGCCGCCGACGTTCCAGGCGATGCGCACCACGCGCGTTCGCAGCCACGAGGGCGGTCCGTCGACCAGCGCCACCGACACCAGCTGCTCGCGTCGCAGCGCGAAGCGCGTCTCTTCGCCGAGGAATTCCAGCACCGGCCCGCTCACGCGCACGAAGCCCAGATCCCAGGTCGAGAATCCCTCGTAGACGCGCGGATCGGCGTGCGGCGAGAGCCCCACGAAGCGCCAGCCGGGGCTCGCGCTGGCCGGCCCGAGGTGGAGCCGCGCCGCGAGCTTGCCGCGCAGCGCGCGCAGCGGCGCGAGCGCGATCATCGACTGCGCCATGAGGCAGGCCGCGAACGTCGCGAGAATCGCCGCCGGCCACAGCCACGGGCGCGTGCCGTGGTGAAGGCCCATCTCGAGCGCGAGCCGCGCGAACACCGCCGGCGCACCGACCGCGAGCAGCAGCATGACCATCGAGCTGCGCGCGAGCGCGGTGGCCTTGTAGGGCGTCGAGAACAGCCGCTCGGTCGCCGCCTGGGCGGGCGTGTACTCGTAGTGCTCGCCCTTCATCTCCTCGCCGGCGAGCAGTGCGCGCACGCGTGACTCGGGCAGGTGGGCGTCGCGGCCGATCGCGAGCGCGCGCGCTTCGACCGACGGATGCGACAGGTACCAGCCGCTCCACTTGTTCCAGGTGATCGGCACGAAGCTCAGGCGCGCGATGCGCACCAATCCGGAGATCAGCGCTTCGCCGCTGGCGCCGAGCCGCAGCGCCTCGCGGTCGGTGGCGCGCTCGATCTGGCGCGACCAGGCCGTGGCGGCGATGCCGCCGGCGAGGAAACCAAGAAATGAATAGGCGTAGCCGAGCGGCTGGAGCGCGAGCCCGGCGCCGAGCGGGAAGAACAGCCGGCTGAACGCGAGCTTCATGGGATCGCTCCGCCGCAGGTGGCCGATCTCGTGAGCCATCACCGCGTCCACCTGCTCGCGCGTCAGTTGCTGGAGCAGGAGATCGGTGAGCATCACGCGTCCGCCGTTGACCGCGAACGCGTTGGCCATGCGCGTGCGCTTCATGGGCAGAACGTAGAGCTGGCTGAGCCGGACTCCGGCGCGCTCGGCGAGCGCGAACAGATGATCGCGCAGCTCGCCCTGGGTGATGGCGTGCGGCAGCAACCCCAAGCCGCGTCGGAACTGCGAGGCGCACACCGCGCCGATCAGGAGCCCCGGCAGCGCCCAGGCGGCGAACTTGATCACGTGTCCACCCGGCAGCGAGCCGATGCCGATCGCGAGCGCGGTCAGCGGCACCACGGTGGCGCCGAACGTCCAGAAGAGCTGCCGCAGCGCTTCGGGCCAGCCCAGCTCGGTGGTGCCGAGCCGGCGCGCGACGTCGTGGCGCAGGAGGTTGAGCGGAAGATTGGCGACGAACGGCAGCACCAGGACTCCGACCAGCATGCCGACCAGCCCATTCGCCGGAAGCCGCGGCACGTACGAGGGCCAGGTCGGAAGATTGCGAACCATCCAGGTGATGGTGAGATACCAGAGCAGCGGGTGCAGCGAACCGATCAGCTGAAGCCGGCGCGAGAACGAAAACCAGGCGGGAGCGGGGTCGGTGTCCTTCGATTGCAGGGCGTTGGCGCGCGCCCACAGCCCGAGCGCCAGCGGCAGAACGAGGAACGAAGCAATGGTCACGATCAACGGGTCGAAGTGCATGCATCCGTTATCGGCGGGAGGGGGGAGCGGCTTGGGCGCCTATCTATATGTAGCGGGATCTACTGCACACTTGTGCCGTGGGCGGCTCGGCGCGATAATCCCGGCCGTGATCCAGATCGCGAGCGCGATTCCCAGGGAAGAGCTGAGCGGATCGAGCGCGGCATCAGCCGGCCGCCTCTCGGCGCGCATCGAGTACCGCGAAGAGCCGTGCCGCGCGGCGCTCAATCGCGTGAGCGGAATGGATTTCGAATGGTCGCTCAACCCCTACATGGGCTGCGCGCATCGCTGCACGTTCTGCTACGTGCGCGGGTTCGAGAAGCGCGCCGACCGGGCGAGCGACGACGCCTACGGCCGCAGCATTCGGGTCAAGATCAACGTCGCCGAGGTGCTCGAGGCGGAACTGCGGCGCCCGAGCTGGAAGCGCGACTTCGTACTGATCGGCGCCGCGACCGATCCCTACCAGCCGGCCGAGGGCCGCTACCGCCTGACGCGCGCCTGCCTCGAGAAGCTCGGGCAATCGCGCACACCGTTCAGCATCATCACGCGCGGCCCGATGATCGCGCGCGACGTCGACGTGCTGCAGGCGGCGGCGAAGCGCTGCGCGGTGTCGGTGAGCTTCTCGATTCCGACGCTCGACGAACGCGTGTGGAGCCGCACCGAGCCCGGCACCGCGCATCCGCGCCAGCGGCTGCGCGCGTTGACGGCGCTGGTCGAGGGCGGCGTGCGCGCCGGCGTGGCGATCGCGCCGGTGCTGCCGGGCCTCAGCGACTCGGCCGATTCGATCGAGCGCGTGGTGCGCGAAGCGCGCGACGCCGGCGCGTGCAGCGTGTGGATCGCGCCGGTCAATCTGCGCGCCGGAACGCGCGAGCATTTTCTCGCGGCGCTCGGCCGCGACTGGCCCGAACTGCTGCCGCTCTACGGCGAGCTGTTCGCGGGGCGCGACTACCTGCCGGCCAGGTTCGGCGCCGACCTCAACTCACGGCTCGAGGCGCTGCGGCGGCATTACGGCATCGCCGATCGCCGGAGCCTGCGGCTCGGGCCCCCGGCCGAGCCCGCCCAGATGGAGCTGGGGGTTTAGCCACGAGGGAAGCGCTTGGCGCAAGCGCTACATTGGCTAAAGTGGTATGAGCCCTTAAGCGGCGGCCGCGGCGCCAGGCGCCGAGCGTAGAATTCGAAAATGACTTGCATTTCTGATACCCGCGCCCACGAGCAAGCCCCCAATTCAGACCATGGCCCTCAAGACCACCTTACCTCCCGCCGCGCTGAGAAAGCATCCTGCCCTTCGCGTAGCCGCGTGGCAGTGGGTCGCGCCCGAATTTCAGCGCCAGATCCGTGACGCAATCATCGGCCCGGCGCTCCAAACTCTGCCGTTTCAGCCGGTGCGAGTAGAGCTGGTGGGTTCGATGGTCCGCGGTTGCGGGCATCTCGGCTCGGATCTCGACCTGAACCTTGCGGCGCGCAATTGGAGCGAGCAGGTTGAATGGCGGCGGATCTGGGCAGAGCCGCAGCATCGGCAGCGTTTCCTCGACGCCATCGCCGAGGTGGTCGTGCCGCTCGGTCTCTTGGTCGACGTTGCGCCCAACAATCCCGACCAGTATGAGTACGACCTCTGTCTAGACCTGATCACCGGCGCGTGCCCCCAGACGGCGCGGCTATTTCCAGATCGAAGTTCGCGCGTGTGGGACGGGTATCAACTGCGCTGGGTCCCAGTGCCGCTCAGCCAGAAGCGATCCGACTTCGTGCACGACGCCTGGGCCGAAGACGCGCCCCTCTGGCGCTCGCGCTACGGAGAGAGATTCCTGAAGATGTAGCCGCCGATCGCGAGGCGCGTTTCGCGGTGGCGTATCACCGTGCCGCCACTCCGCCGTGTTGCCGGAATCCTCGCCATTGTGAAATCAGCCTGAACTTGACGCTGTCCGGCAGGCGTATACTAGTGCTGGTGTCGCCGCCCGCGCATCCTCGCTCTTCGGCCCCGAGAATGGAGTTCAGGAATGACCCGCGCCCGCTTCCCTCGCGCTTTCGTTGCTGTGGCGCTCACCATCGCTCTTCTGCCCTGGTCTCTGCCAGCGCTCGCGGCGCCCGTGGTGCTCGACTCATCGTGGGTGGTTGCTCCGTTCGCGACGATCCCGGCCTCGAGCCCAGAGGGCGTTTCCGTGGACGGCATGGGCCGCGTGTACGTGTGCGCTGGAACCGCCGGAATCTTCCGATTCGATACCAGTGGCACCGGTGCGCCTTGGTCGAGCGCTCCCGGCAATGGTCAGGCAACGACGCCGGACGGCCGGACCTACGTCCCAAGCCGTGACGCCCTATTTCCGAACCACTACATCTGGGATGTGGCGCCGGACGGTTCTTACTCGGCACTCGTCTCGACAAGTCCGGAGGATGGCTGGGTGTGGGCAGCCGTCTCGCCGAGCGGCAAGCTCTACAGCATTCTCCCGGGCGGCATCGGGGAGGGGATCTACTCGGTGGATGTTATGTCCGGTGCTACCACGCCGCTTTTCACAGGCGGCCCCGGGGCCGGGGGGGCCGGGAACTATCGGGCTATCGCAACGAGTGGGGAAGCCGTGGTCGTGTCAGGAAATGACGAGGTTGGCTTTGGGATATTCCAGCTCGCGAACAGCACGATGGCGCTCGTGGCGAGGACTCCTCAAGGAATGCTTGGCATCTGTGCCGGCCCCGACGCGATCTACGCGGCGAGCAGCAACGTCGCTGAAGGCCAGGTCTGGAAGATCACCCCGGGCAGCGCGACGCTTTTCGCACACGGTTTCGGCAACACGGTCAGCGTCGCATACGACGCTGCGCGGAATCGCATCTACGTGCAGGACACGTCACCCCCGAAGCTCTGGGTGATCTCGAGGAATCCCACGGCGACTCGCGCCGTGACCATCGGCAGGATTCATCAGCTCTACCGGTGAGCGGGCGAGTCCCCACTCTCGCCAATAGGTAGCCGACCCCCGCGGCGCAGCACGACGGTCGTCGTGGAAAGGGCGTGGCCATGCTTCAGTTCGAGATGCGCCAGGTCAACCTGCTGCTCACGCCGAGCAACCTCGTGCATCCTGAGCAGACGTACACCGTCTACCGCCAGGGCGCCACCGCCAGCGCCGACGCGATCCTCAACTACTCCTCCACGGTGCGGGTCTACGTCTACGACGCGGGCCGGATCGTCGCCGGCAACACCCTGCTCTGGAACCACACGCCGCAGACCCTCTTCTACGTCATCGCGGTCGACCCCAACCGCAGGTGGCTCGACCTTCAGCCCTCCGACTGGCCCATCACCATCCACGCCGGCGACCGGCTGTTCCCGAGCCAGGCCCCGACTCTCTATTCCGATCCACTCGGGGTGAACGCTCTGGGCTCGAATGTCCTGACCCTGGACTCGCAGGGGCGCGGTTTCTTCTACTGCCCCGCGTCGGTCTACGACGCGGTGCTGTCGCGGCATGACGACACGCTCTACTTCTTCGACCAGCCGGCGGGAGTCAACCTGCGGTCCGTGGGGGAGGTCAACGTCCTCGACTACCCGGACTTCCAGAGCGCGCATGACGCGCTGCCCCCGACCGGCGGCAGGATCTGGGTTCCGCCGGGGACCTACACCAAGGACACCGTTCCCGCGTTCAAGGGACTCGTGGTCACGAAGCCGCTCGCCCTTCTCGGAGTGGCAAACGGGCAGGCGAGTGCCCTCTCCATTCTGCTTCACGACGACCCCGATGGAGGGAATACGGACTCGATCTTCCTCAACATCGCGGGCGACTGTCTGATCAAAGACCTGTTCGTCATGCGCCCCGAGGGGACGACGGGGACCGGGCGCGGGGTGCGTTGGTACAAGAGCGGGGACGCGGGGCGCATGGCTGGCGTCACGCTCGACAACGTGACGGTGTGGCGGTCGCCGAGCTGGGCGTTCGAGTTCCTCTGCGACGGCTTCGACGCGAACTATGTCTCCAAGCTGGTGATGGTGGACTGCACGGCCTACGAATCCGCCAGCGGCGGGAGCCTTCGCCTGGGTGGTGCGGGATCGAACAACAATTACTTCAACCGATGCGAGTTCGATGGGCCGGGTGAGGGGTATTACTTCGATGTGAACGGCTGCCAGGTAACCGTTACCCAGAGATCGGTGCTCCCACCCTCCGGCGGCAGCTTCACGGGAATCGCGGCGGGCGACGAGGTCTTCGGCCTCGGGATCGCCGTCGGCACCACCGTCGACTCCGCGACTTCATCACAGATCATGCTTAGCACCCCCGCCATCGAGACGCCGCTCAGCGACGGCGTTACAACTCTCACTTTCTGGAGGCATGACAAACCCGACGACTCGCTCCATCCGCTTCCTCGTGGACACGTTCATCTCGTGCGGACGAGCGCCAGCCGGTTTCAGCAGTGCACTTTCCAGGGGCCAGGAACCGAGCCGGCGCTCAGCACGGACCTGGTCTCGAACTACCTCGTTCTGCGCGACAGCTACCGCGAGGCGGGGGGCACGGGCGGCACGGCCGCTCACTCGTTCGTCATCAACGGGATGACGAATCTGCTGATCGACGGCCTTTACCACCAGTTCCACGCCTATCCGTCGTTGTTACTGAGGACTGGGCCTCTGGGCCTGGTGATGGGGCGGGTCGCGAACTGCCAGCTCTTGTGCACCGATCTGACGAACGGCAACGTGATCAGCCTCGCGAACGGCACGGATCAGGTCATCGTCGACAACGTGTTCGAGTTCCATTTCGTCACCGGGGCGAGGCGCGACGTCTCGACGCTCTCCGCAGACGTCACGCGGCCGGCGATCGTGACACGAACCGGCGGCCGGGTCAGCCTGCCGCAGTTGCAGGCCGAAATCAGCCCGGGCACTCCGGGTCCCATCGACGCGACCGGATGCACTCATACCGGCACGGGAACGGTGTCGCGACCGGTCACGAGCCTGGCGTCCTATCTCGACGGCTGCGAGCGGATCCGCGTGACGAGCGCCGCCGGGATCTTTGCCTCGGCCTCGCTGGCGTCGGGCGAACGACTGGTCTATATCGGCAGCGCCGCTGGGCGCGGGGGATTCTACTTCTGCGCCCGTTTCTCGGCGGATCCGGGGGGCGCCCGGAACAACGCGTTCATCGGGCTGGCCAATTCCCTCTCCAACCTCCTCGCCTCGGTGTACCCGGACGCGCTCATCAACGTCATCGGCATGGCGTGCGAATCCGCGGTTGGGAGCTACTGGAAGATCATCTGGAACGATGCGTTCAGTTCTGTTTCCTCGTACGAGCTCGGCAGCGGCTTCCCGTTTGGAGGGGGCACCTACCAGCTGGAGCTGTGGGCCGATCCGAACGGTGCGGCCGTGAACTACCGTGTGACGCGCCTGGACAACGAGAGCATCGAGCCGGTGAGCGGAATCGCGGACTCGAACCTTCCGGCGGGAGACACCGCGCTCGCGATGAGGGCGGAAGTCAACACGGGAGACACCGTGGCCACCCCCACGTCGGTGGACGTGCTGCGGCTGTACGCTGAGCTGGACTTGGGGTGAGCGAGGGCTGACGGCTACGCTTGTATAGCGTCTCCGGGGTTGGCGGCCCCAATGAGGGGGCGGGCCCCGGGCGTCCCCCGGGCGCCCCAATCCCATTTTCGGACGCTCGCTCTGACCAGTCGGGACCACCATTCGCCGGGTCCGGAGCCGCGCCGGGTGGGAAAACAGGCCGCCCCTCGATCTTTTCCGACACTCGTCAAACCCCTGCCGCATCGAAGGCACAACCATGAGACTCGACGCTCCCACGCTCGAGGCGGGCTCGGTTGCTGGAGTGCTGTCCGAGATCGCCGAAACCGCTTCCGAAACGCTCGAGCTCCAGGACGTGTTCGGCCGCATCGCCACCGCCGTCCGCCGGGTGATCCCGATCGAGGGCCTGGGCGTCATCCGGATCCTCGATGGCCCGGGGGTGGGCAACGAGCGATCCTTTGGCGTGTGGGCGATGTGGAAGGACGGCCAGCTCGACTCCGGTCCGACCGGCCCCGACGACTCCGACGAGTGCGGCAAGCCCTGCACCCTCGACATGTGGTCGCCGCGGCTGCGGCCCCGGCCCGGCCCGATCCAGCGGGTGAACGACGCGCGCGTCGAACTGGATGCGACGTTTCCCGGCGATGCGCACATTCTGGAACAGGGCGTGCGCTCGGCCATGTGGGAGCCGTTCCGCACCCGCGATTCTTTCGTGGGCGGCGTGTGGGCCAGCGCTTCGAACGCGCGCGCGTTCACCGACGAGCACCAGGAAATTCTGCGACCCATCGCCGCGCTGCTGGGTGCGGCGGTCGAACACTGGCGGCTGTGGGACACCGAGCGCCGCCGCCAGCAGCGTCTCGACCGCGTCGAGGAGCTGCTCGGCACGCTGGCCAAATCGCTCGACGTTCGCGACGTGTTCCAGCGGCTGTCCGACGAGGCCAAGTCCATTCTTCCGCACGACATGATGGTCCTGACCGAGCTCGACCAGCAGGCACGTACCATTCGTGTACTTGCCTACGCCGGCAGCTGCGACAGCGAGATTCCGAAGGGCCCGGTGCCGATGACGCACATGGAGTTCAGCGACCGGCGCGACTTCGAGATCATCCACGACATTCCATCGGAATTCAGGCCCGATACCGACCGCAAGCGTTTCATCCTCGAGTCGGGGCTCCGTTCGTGGCTGCGCGTCCCGGTGATCAGCGCGGGGGAGACGCGCGGCAGCCTGAGCTTCTTCCACCGCGAGCCGTCGCGCTACACGCGCGAAGACGCCGGCGTCGCGCGGCGCCTCGCCGATCGCATCGCGCTCTCGCTCTCGTTCGGCGCGCTCGCCGAAGAGGCGCGCGTCGCCGCCCAGGTGCGCGAGCACGCCAGGCGGCTCGAAGCCATGGTCGAGCGCCTGGCGCGCGAGCTGGAAGCGCGCGGCCGCACGCGCGTGGTCGGCGTCTCGCCGTCGTGGAAGGAGACCTTGCGCGCGGTCGGCCGGGTGGCGCCGTCCGACACCACCGTCTTCATCACCGGCGAATCGGGAACCGGCAAGGAAGTGATCTCGAACCTGATCCACCAGGGTTCCTCGCGCGCCGAGAAGCCGTTCGTCGCTATCAACTGCGCGGCGCTGCCGGAACAATTGCTGGAGTCGGAGCTGTTCGGCCACGAAAAGGGCGCGTTCACCGGTGCCAGCGCGGTCAAGATCGGGCGCGTCGAGCAGGCCGACGGCGGCACGCTGTTCCTCGACGAAGTGGCCGAGATGAGCCCGGTGGTGCAGGCCAAGCTGCTGCGCGTGCTCGAACAGCGCGAATTCCAGCGCCTGGGCGGAACGCGCACCATCAAGGCCGACGTCCGCGTGATCGCCGCCACCAATCGCGACCTGCGCGAGGCGATCTCGCGGCAGACGTTCCGCGAGGATCTCTATTATCGGCTCAACGTGTTCCAGATCCACATCGCGGCACTCCGCGACCGCCCGCAGGACATCGTGCCGCTGGCCGAGGCGTTCCTCGAGGATCTGGGCAAGAGCATGGGCCGGCCCTCCTCGGGCATCTCACGCGATGCCAAGGAGTGGCTGCTCTCGTACCACTGGCCGGGCAACGTGCGCGAGCTGCGCAACGCCATCGAGCGGGCGATTCTCCTGTGCGATGGCGGGCTGATCACGCACGACCATCTGCCGGCGCCGATGACGTTTCCGTCGGAGCCCGTCGCCCGCGTGGCCAATGGAACCAACGGCGCCTCGATGAATGGTGACGTCGTCGATCTCGAGTCGATGGAGCGTTCGCTGGTCGAACGCGCCCTCGGGCAATCCAAGGGCAACAAGACGCGCGCCGCGCGTCTGCTCGGCGTCACGCGCGCCCAGCTCTATTCCCGCCTCGACAAGTACGGCCTGCGATAGTCGTCGACTGTAGCTGAGTCGACGGACTGTCGATCCATCGACAGTCGCCGATTCGCGCGCATCTTCCGCGCGCCACTTCCCTCGCACTCTCAAACGCATGCGGCGCGCGCTCCTGCGCGCGATTTCGCCGCCACGCCCGTGGCTGGCATGCGTCTTGAGATAGGGCTCTACCACTGGAAGACACGCGACCGATTCGCAATCGCAGAGAAGGAGCCCCGTCATGGACAACAACCTGATTCAACCCGCGCTGATCGTCGCCGCCGCGCTGGTGCTTTCGACCGCCGTCGTACACCGGCACGGCGCGGCAATGACAGCGTTTCGTCAACCGGGACGCGCGGAGCAGGTCGCGCCGTTCGCGGCCGAGGCGCACGCGGAGGGCGCCATCCATTTCGGCGCCGGCGCCTCGATTGGACTCGCGACCGAGCGGACGAAAGGCTCCGGCCTCGATCTGTCGAATTTGACGGCCCCCGATCGTCTATTGGGAGCGGCCCGGTGAGCCAGGTGTGCGTGGAGCGCGTCATCGGCGCACTCGCGACCGACGAGGGGCTGCGGCTCCGCTTCCACCGCGATCCGCGCGCGGTGCTGATGGAGCTGATCGACCAGAAGGGTTGGCGGCTGACGCACTGCGAGCAGTGGGCGCTGGCCAAGCTCGATCCCGAAGCGCTGGAACGATTCGCGAACGAAATCGATGGCCGTCTGCAGAAGGCCAGTCTTGGTGGAGGTGAAACGTGAGAACCTGGATTCCCGCCGGCCTGGCGAGCGCGGTGCTGTTCGCGGGCCTGATCTCTTCCGCCCGCGTCGCCCGCGCGGCCGAACACTCGCTTACCCTGCGCGACGCGCTGCGCATGGCGCTTCACGGCAACGAGACGCTGCTGATCGGGCGCGCGAACGTGTCGGCGGCCGAGGGCAACGAGTCGAGCGCGACGGGCGCCTACGACCCGACGCTGGAACTGATCGGCGACGCGGCGCACTCGACGCAGCCGTCGAACTCCACGACGCCGTCCACGCTGTCGTATCCGATCGCGCCCGACACGCGCTCGAGCCAGGTGGGCGCCAATCTGCGGCAGTAC
>DATKAB010000078.1 GCA_035498555.1 Candidatus Sulfotelmatobacter sp. | reverse complement strand
CTCGGCTCGGTCGTGGCGGCGTCTCCTTGGAAGAGGTGCTCCGAGGCGATGTCGAGCCCCCACAGCGATGCGCTGGTAGACCAGCGGGACTCACCGGCGAGCCGCGCACCCACCTCGGCGCCTTTGGTACGAACGAGCAGTGCGCTGCGCTGGACCGGCGGCCCGCCCTGCACCGGGAAGTGTTGGACAGCCCCCTGTACTCCATCCGCTGCGGAAACTCCCTGAGCTCCGCTGCTCGAACTGAAGCTCGCGCCACGCACATCATCGGAGTGAAAGCCGTATCCACCATTCAAGTACAGGTCGAACCCTCGCCATGGCCCGAGGATCAGCGAGGCCTTGGGTGACACAATGCCGGTGACGTCCGATCCCGAGAAGGGCTGATAGCTGGACGTCACTTTGAACCGGTAGAGATCCGCTCGGACCCCGAGGATCGCGCGCAAGAACGACAACAATTGCGCGT
Organism: Candidatus Sulfotelmatobacter sp.; assembly: GCA_035498555.1. Taxonomy (NCBI): domain Bacteria; kingdom Pseudomonadati; phylum Acidobacteriota; class Terriglobia; order Terriglobales; family Candidatus Korobacteraceae; genus Candidatus Sulfotelmatobacter; species Candidatus Sulfotelmatobacter sp. Next base: position 19,238 of record DATKAB010000078.1, on the reverse strand, counting down.
CGCTCTGCACGAAAGGCGACGCGCTTTCCTCGGCGATCTGGTCTTCGCGGACCGTGGCGAGCCGCTGTCGTGCCTCGGTATGGAAGAGCCCGACACTCGCGATGTTGTCACTGCGGACGTCCACGCCGATCATCTGTCGCGTCTGGCGATCGCGCGTTCCGGAGATGATGACGTGCGAGATGCGGAGCCCTGAGACGACGCGCTGATCGGCCTGTTCGAACTGGTCTCCATGGAGCGAGTCGTCCAGGAAGTAGGTGAAGTCCGAGAACAAGTCGAGCCGATAGGCGAGAATGTAGGCGCTGGCTTTGGTGAGGGACTGCGCGCCGACATCCTGGAATTCCGTTGAGAGGCTGTAGCGATACGATGATCCCCCGTCCGTCGGGTCGATCGCGTCGAATCGCGAGATCTCGCCGGAGGACACCGCCCGCTCGGGGATCTGGTCGGTCGAGTTCCACCGGCCGTCGTAACCCATCGCGGTGACGCTCAGGCCGCGCTCCGGGGTGCCGTTGCTGTAGCGGACCAGTCCGTTGATCTTCCGATAGTCGTCCGGGTGGACCCACGGGCCGTCGTTCCGGATGAGCTCGAGGGTGCCCAGCGCGCTGCCGGATCCCAGACGAGGAGCAGCGCCAACGAGCACCCGGCGATAGCCGTCCTCGCCGGTCGTGAGCGAAGCCATCGGGCCCGGCAGCGTGTTTCGATACGAGATGTTGGCGGAGCCCGCGCTCGAGAAGTCTCCATCCTCGACCGAGTACGTGCCCTTCCGGTACTGAACCCCGCTCACCAGTTCAGGGATGACGAAGTTGAGATCGGTGTAGCCTTGTCCGTGGGCGTGCGTCGGCATGTTCACGGGGACGCCGGCGATCGTGGTCGCGAAGTCGGTGCCGTGGTCGAGGTTGAAGCCGCGCAGGTAGTACTGGTTGGCCTTCCCCTCGCCGCTGTGCTGACTGACCAGCACGCCGGGAACGCTCTCGAGGATGTCGCCGGCCCGAAGCATCGGCACGCGCGCCAGTTCCTTCGGCGCCACGAAACCCTGCGACGCGGCCGAACGCGGCGCGAGCGAACCCTCGTACGAGCCCTTCACCTCGAACGCCGGGAGGGTGAGTTTCACCTCGATGCTGTCCGCAGCCGCGTGCTTCACGGTCGTGTCGGCGGGAGCGGCGAGACCCTCCGCTCGGACCGCCGGCGGGTGGGTCAGGAGAAGGCCGATCAATCCCGCGGGAAAGACCACCATGAATTGGACGCCGCCGCCGTGTCCGAGACGCCCGGGTCCAACGAACAAGACGAATACCTCCGCCGACGGGACTTGCGTGCGTTCCCCGCGCGAGCGCCGTCCGTTGAATTGCTCGCGCCGGCACGACCTCCTCGATCGTGCCGGCGCTCAGGGCGTCGATGTCAAGCCGGAGCCGAAGTCAGGGCGGATGCGAACCTGTGAAATCCGCAATCGCCTGTCCCGTCCCGGCGAGCGCTTCCGTGACGGACGCAGACCCGGTCATGTCTACATTCCGACGTCCAGTCTGAATTGAATGCTGAAGGGCCTCCCGACCGAAGCGCCGCTGAAGAAGGCGCCCTTCAGCAGGTAGTGATTGTCGAAGACGTTGTCCAGGAAGATTTGGGGACGGATGAACGAGTTCTTCAGCGCGAACGTATAGCCGCCCGCCAGATTGACGATGAAGTTGGGATCCACGTGGATCGACTTGTTGAAGTCGAACAGCCCGGTCCCGTAGCTCGCGTCGGGTTCGTTTCCGTTGGTGAGACCGGTGCCGTAGATCCCGGTGGCGCTGGCGAAGGCCGAGTGCTTCGTCCAGGTGAGGTTCGCGACGCTCGAGATGCGCTGGTCGTGGTCGAGGTCGAAATCACCTTCGGGGTTGTCTTCGGCGAAGAACCCTCCGGTGATCGGCCCGTGACCCCAGGCATGATTGAGCGCGAAATTCAGATAGCCCGAGAGCGGCCCCGGCGGCTGAATTTCGAGAACCGCTTCGATGCCGGTGATGTCCACGTGGTCGATGTTGACCGAGGTGACGATCGCCGAGCCGGGCACCGTGTTGTCGTCGATGCCGGGCCGGCTCTGTTTGTAGTAGCCCGACAGCTTGGTCACCACGCCGACCGGGAAGCGATGCACGACACCGACCTCGTAGAAGTCGTCCTTCTCGGGCCTGGTCGGCTGAGTCGTCACGCCGCTGTCCGCGACGCTGGTGATCGCGCGCAGGTCCTCGACGTTGGTGGGCATGAAGAGCCGGCCGTAGTAGAGCCATGCCGTCGTCGCGGGAGTGACGAAGTAGCTCAGCTTGAGGCGCGGGCTCACCTGGTCCACGGTGCCGAGAAACGGTGCGTTGTGGTTGTCGTAGCGCACGCCCGGGCGGAGCTCGAAGTGCTCGCCGACCAGCAGTGCCGCCTGCGCGTAGCCCCCCACATCGTGACCTTTGAGATCCGAATCGGAAGTCGGGCCGGGCTGTCCCGCGGCGTCGGTGGTGGTGAACCGCTCGTGACCGCTGGTGAACGAGCCGGCGGCCCCGACCTTCCATTCGAGGCCGTGCCGCGGATCCGCCTGGAAGTCGACCTTGGCGCCGGTCGAGCTGAAGTTCCGATCCTCGCTCAGGTTGTAGGGCGTGGGATCCGGAAAGAAGATGAAGCTCGGGTCGTCATTCGGTCCGGGCAGATACTTGAGGGATCCGTGGCGTTCGAACACCGCCGCGAAGAGTTCCGAATGCGAGCCCTCCGGGTTCCCCAGACTGCGGCGCCAGCCCAGGTTCTCGAAGCCGTTCAGTTCCTTCTGCTCGTCGTCGAGGAACACGCCGCCGGTCGAGTCGTACGGCACGTCGAGCCGGGTGGTCGAGACGTTGACGTCGAGGTTCACCAGATCGCGCGAGTTCGGGTTCCACTGCACCTTGCCGAACCCGAACCAGTCCTCGCCGTGGTTGTGGAAGTTGTTGGCCTTGAAGTTGGTGGTGTCGAACATCACCGGTTCCTGGCGCATGTCGGTGGCCTGGCGGGTTCCCGAGAAGAAGAAGCCGAACTTGTCGGCATGGTTGCTGAAGCTGAGCCCCTGCGTGTTGGTGTTGAACGTGCCGCCCGAAGCATTGGCCGCAGCGTGGAATCCGCCGGATGGGATCTTGGTCGAGACGTCGATGATCGCGGCGTTCTTGTTCCCAAACTCGGCGTCCCACCCGCCGGTCGTGAACTGGATGCGGCTCGCCACGTCGGTGGTGAACAGCTCGTTCAGCCCGCCCGAGATGCCGGTGGTCACCGGCACGCCGTCCACGTAGTAGGTGTACTCGGCGTGTTGTCCGCGAATGTGGACTTCGCCGGTGGGAGCGCGGGCCGCGCCGGCCAGCGACTGCTGGATGATCTGCGAGGTCGTGGTGATGGGCGAGCCGTGGTACTCGTCCTCGCGGAAGACCTGATTACCGCTGCGGGTATCGAGGGCGATGGTTCCGGCTCCTGAGACCTCGGTCACCGGCATTTGAAACGGGGTGGGCGCGAGTCGGATTTTGACCCGCACGGTCTGTCCCGAAGCCGGCAGCTCGACGCTGGTGCGCGAGACCCGATAGCCGAAGTAGCGGGCCTCGACCGTATAGCTCCCCGGCGGCAGGTCGTGGATTTCGAAGCGGCCGAACGGATCGGCGCTGGTGTGGGCGACGACGCGGCCGTCCTTGAGCACCGCGACATCGGCCGCGGTCATCGGCTGCGCGTTGACGCTGTCGGTGACGGAGCCGAACAGGTCGCCCTTCTGTGAGGTGGTGGCGCCCTGCGCGTGACCGCTCCGAGGAATGAGCCACAAAGCCAGCGAAGCCAGCAGCATGAGTATCGCGACCGAGATGCGAGGGGCACTTCGCAACATCATGTACCTGTCCTTTCAGCCTCACCGCGGGCGGCGATTCGCCGCGCGCGGCACCGGGCGGTGGTCGCGCCCGATGGCCGGAGGTCCCCGGGTTCGTTCCTTCAAGTCGGAGCGTTGCCCGAGCGCGCCAGCCATGGGCGGTCGCGCCGGTCGTCGACGGTGAGGGAGCAAACCCGTCGGCCCGCCGCGTCTCGCGAAGCGGCGAACCTGTGGTCTCTAGAGAAGAGAGGGAGATGTGGCCCGGCGCGGTGCGTGCTGCATCACCGCGGGGCCGGCGAGGTCAGGCGGTGGGAGGTGCCCGACTCGGAGCAGCGTGAAGGGCGATCGTCGGCGGCGTGAGGATCGGCGCGACGATCTGGCGATGCTCGGTCCGTTCGGGCGCGGGCGCGGGAGGCAGGCCCTGCGACTCGATGATCGGAGTGTGCGCCACCACGCACAGGGCGCAGTGATCGTCTGCGCGTCCGAGGTCGTGGGAATGGACGCCGGCCATCCCCTGGGCCAGGCTCAAGACCAGCAGGATCGCGGGAATCGCGAGGCGACGGAACGCGGTCGACCTCGCGTGCGCGATCGGGAGCCGTGGCTCGATGCCGGGTTTCATGGCGGGCGGCAGCATGAGCGAGCGAGACCGCCGTCGTCAAGAGACGAGTCGCGTTTCGATGGGCACCGCTTGCCAACCCGAAGATTCCTCGCGAACCTGCGCGAAGCGCACTCCACTCGCACCCACCTACCATGGAGACCCCATGCCCGATCTGATCCTGACCGAAATTCGCGATGGGCTGGCTGTCGTGACGCTCAATCGGCCGGAGAAGCTGAACGCGTTCGGGGACGATATGCGCGAGCGGCTGGCCGGCGCGCTCGATCACGTCGCGGCGCGAGCCGACGCCCGCGTGCTGGTGATCACCGGCGCGGGCCGTGCGTTCTGCTCGGGCGGCGACGTCAAGCACATGGCCGCGCTGAAGCGTGGCGGCGCGCCGCCCGACGCGCTCACGCCGCTGCTGGCGGCCGCCGAGCGGGTGATCACGAAGCTCGCCGCGCTTCCGATCCCCACCATCGCCGCGATCAACGGCCCGGCGGCGGGCGCCGGACTCAATCTGGCGCTGGCCTGCGACCTGCGCCTCGCCTCGGAGCAGGCGACCTTCGTCGAATCGTTCGTCAGGATCGGGCTCGTCCCCGATTGGGGCGGGACGTATTTCCTGCCGCGATTCGTGGGGCTCGCCCGCGCGCTCGAGCTCATCTGGCTCGGCGAGTCGATCGATGCGAACGAAGCGCAACGCCTCGGACTGGTGTCGCACGTCTGGCCGCCGGCTTCGTTCGAGCGATCGTGGCGTGAGTTCGCGGCGCGCCTGGCCGCGTCGCCCGCGACCAGCGTGCGGCTGGCCAAACGTCTGCTGCGCGATTCGAGGCACCGCGCGCTCGCCGAGTGTCTCGCGCTCGAGAACGAAGCGCAGAAGTCCTGCTGGGCCGCGCCGGACGTGGCCGAGGGATTGCTCGCATTCGAGGAGAAGCGCGCGCCGAAGTTCACCGGCGAAGCGGCGCGACGCGAAGAGCCGAGCGGCGCCTCGCGCTTCGAGTAGCTACTTCCGGTTCTTCATCGCGGCGGCGGCTTCGCCCTGCCGCGACTCGCCGGCGCGGCGAAGCAGGGCTTCCGCGGCCGGATCGTCGGGCCGGCCGGCGAGCGCGATGCGGGCGCAGCGCGCGGCGCCGACGTAGTCGCGGTCGGCAATCAGCGCTGCGGCGAGGCGCAGGTACGGCGCCGGCCACCACGGCGCCAGCTGGGCGGCGAGCGTCCATTGCGCGCGCGCCTCGTTGTGCCCTTCGGGGGTCCGGCGCCAGCCGCTGGTGTCGCCGCGAGCGAAGGCGAGCAGCGCGTCGTCGCCGGGCGGCGGGATGACGTCGAGCCACAACGATTCCTCCATGATGCGGCGGCGGACCTCCGATTCGTCCGGGCCCGGAATCGCGGGATGGGCGTCTTGAACCGACGCCACGTCCTGCAGGAAATCCTGGTCGGCCCTCGTCTGTTCCACGGGAACGAAGGTCGAGCGATACGCGCCGCGTGGCAGCGAATCGTCGAAGCGGACCGGGACCAGCACCCAGGCCTCGCAGTCGAGGCCGTCGCGTCTCGCGGCGCGGAATTGGTAGCGACGCGCCGCGGTCGCTGCCGCCTCGTCGAGCCCCGGGATGGATCGCCTGATCTGGACTTCCCGCACCAGTCCGTCGCGGCCGACTCGCGCGCTCACCAGCACCACGCCGTCGACGCTGTCGCGCCGGGCGTCGTCCGGGTAGATCGGCGCGACGCGCGAGAGCAACCGGGGCGGATCGGTGCCACGGACGTAGGTCGGGTCCTCGCCCAGGTCCTGCGCGTGAGCGGCCGACCACATCGTGCCGAGCACGAGCGCCAGCGCCACGGCAACCGGTCTTCGGGCCATGGCCTTCAGATCGGCAACTCCGGGATCGGGCATGAGCCCGGTATGCCGGGCCCGGCGACTATCGGCTCATCGAGCCGGCCAGCCCCTTCAGCGACTCGCGGAGATGATTCCGCCAGTAGCCCCACCCGTGGCCACCCTTGAACTCCTCGTAGCGATGCGGGATGTGGAGACGGGTGAGCAGGGCGTGGAACTCGCGATTGTCGTCGAGGTTCTCGTCGCCTGCGCCGCAACTGAAGTAGAGGTGTTGCTTCCTCAGCTGATCGGCATGGGACTCCACCTGCGAAGCGGGACTGTTGGAGTTGAGGAACGCCCGGGCGGCGTCGCCCGAGCCGGCCAACGCCGGATTGATTCCCATTCCCTTCTCGAGCCGGAATCGGCCGCTCAGGCTGCCCGCGCCCCCGAACCGCTCGGGGTGACGGATCAGGAGATTGAAGGCGCCGGTGCCCCCGTCCGAAAGCCCGATCACGACGCGATCGGCGGCATCGGCTCGAGTGCGGAACATCGAATCGGTCCAGGCGACCAGGTCATTGGCGACGAAGTCTTCCATCCGCGACTTGCCATCGGCGCTGTTGAGCCACAGCGAGCGGCCGAGAGTTCCGACGCCGTTGCCGTTGGGCATCACCGCGATCATCTCGGGGATCTCGCCCTGGGCGCTCATCGAATCGAGCAGGTCGGCGCAGCGCCCCTGACCCGACCAGTTGCCGTCGCCGCCCGGCCAGCCATGGAGCAGGAAGACCACCGGATAGCGGCGATCGCTGGCCGTGGGATCGTGGTAGGAAGGTGGCAGGTAGACGCGCACGCTGTGGCCCGGGTCGTTGAGCGACTCGGATCGCATGCGCATCATTTGCACGCGGCTGTCAGCGGCGCGGAGCGCCGGTGGGCACGCCGCCACCGCGGCAACGGCGAGGGGCAGAATGACCGACAGTCCGAACCTCATCCCGCGATCCTGCCACAGTCGCTCGCGTTGACGCTCGCGGAGGCCCCGCCTATCATCCGAACTCCACTTTTCGCGCCCTTCGCGCGCCTTTCCCGCGCACATTCAGGAGAATTCCCGATGGAAGCGACCAAGACCAAACTGGTGGAATACCGGGTCAAGAACGGCGTGGCCTGGCTCGAGCTGACCGACCCGCCGGCCAACACCTATACCTACGAGATGATGCGCGATCTCGACGACGCGATCCTGCAGGCCCGCTTCGACGAGAACGTGCACGTGCTGGTGCTGCGCGGCGCGGGCGAGAAGTTCTTCTGCGCGGGCGCGAACATCAACATGCTCAAGGCCGTCAATCCCACCTTCAAGTATTTCTTCTGCCTGCACGCCAACGAGACCCTGAATCGTCTCGAGCACACGCCCAAGCTGGTGATCGCGGCGCTGAACGGCCACACCGTGGGCGGCGGACTCGAGATCGCGATGGCCGCCGACATTCGCATCGCTCGCAAGGGCGCGGGCAAGATCGGTCTGCCCGAGGTGTCGCTTGGAGTGCTGCCCGGCACCGGCGGCACCCAGCGCCTGGCGCGGCTGGTCAACAAGTCGACCGCCATCGAGCTGATGGTGACCGGCGAGACCTTCGATTTCGAGAAAGGCATGCAGATCGGCCTCGTCAATCACATCTGGGAAACGGCGACGCCCGACGAGTTCTTGGACAAGCTCCAGAAATTCGCCGAGGGCTTCTGCCCGCCCAACAAGGCCGCCAAGGCGGTGGGACGGATCAAGCGCTCGGTGCAGACTGGTGTCGAGATCCCGTTCGAGAGCGCGCTGGCGGTCGAGCGCGAGCTGCAGCAGCAGCTCTTTCAGAGCGACGACGCCAAGGAAGGGCTCGCCGCCTACGTCGAGAAGCGCAAGGCGAATTTCAGCGCAAAGTGAGGTCGGGGGGCCGCGGCGCTACGCCGCGGCCCGCTCTCGCCGCGCCCGGAAGTAAGACGCGAAGCCGGCCGGCGTCTGAACCCGCAGCAGCGCCCGCGCCACGCGCGGCAGCGCCATCGGGTCCGAGAACACCAGGAAGCGGTCCTCGAAGGCGGGATTGAATTTCCGCTTCCACCGGAACAGCCCCTTGAAATCGTAGTAGCGGGCCAGCGCGTCCATCAGGAACGTGCGCGCCGCGTCGTCGCCGGCCGGCGTTTCCGGGGGAGTGCTCGGAGCAGTCGCCATGCCGGTCACGGCTGCGGCCGCGGCGCCGGCGGGCGCCTCATCGGGAACCTTGGCGAGCGCGGAGAGCGCCAGCGAGACGAACGCGTCCCCCCGCTGCCGCACTCGATCGAGGGTCTTCACCACCAGGAACTCCATGGTGGCGGTCGGCGCGTCGTGCCGCCGGCGCATGAGGTCGATCGCCCAGCCCTGGCGCGCCCACACCGGCACGAACGCACAGAACGCCTCGACCCGCCGGGCCGGCGGATTCCAGGCGATCGCCAGCAGGTGCTGATCGAGCCGCGTGGGATCGAAGCGACCCATGCAGAATCCCTTCTCGCCGCCCTGTTTGTGGCTGAGCCATTCCGCCGAGATCTCCTTCATCTGGTCGAGCATCCCCTCGGAATCGTGGTCGGGATCGAACGGATTCTCGCCGGGAACGAAGATGCGCGCCTCGAGGCCCTGGCGCTCGAGCTTGCGAACTCCTCGCCGCAGTTCGCCGACCGCGGAGCCCTCCAGCGTGAAGCGGTCGGTCCACAGGATCGGATCCTCGCCGATGTGCAGTGCGCGCCAGCCCAGCCGCCGGTAGTCGGCCATGCGTTCGGGCCGCGCCTGGAAGAAGGCGAACTGCCAGTCACGCTCGCGGCAGTACTCGGAGAACGCCTGGAGCAGCGGAGGGATTTCCTCGGGCGGCCCGATCGGATCGCCGATCACGAGCAGCGTGTCGGACTCGAACCGGTAGGCGATCACCGCGCGGCGGTTGGCGCTGAAGAAGTAGTCGGCGTCGCTATCGAGGGCGAACGCCGCCACCGAGTTGTCGCCATAGATCCGCACCAGCTCGGCGACCCGCGCCACTTCCTGGCGATGGCGGGTCCGGTAGGTGGCCGGACGCAGGGCGGCGATCGCGAGACCCAGCGCGACGATCAGCCCGATCGGCGCCAGCGAATCGAGGAACCACGTGATCACGTGTTCCTGGTGGCGCGTCAGGGTCGCGGGCAGGGACAGCGACGGGCTGCCGATCCCGAACACGCGGTACAACGCCTCGCTGCTCGCTCGCGCGATCGACGTGGTTTCGCCGAACTGGAATTCCAGCATCCAGCAGCCGATCACCGCGTAGAGGGCGAACGCCAGCACGAACCAGGCGGCTCCCGAGCGCAGCGCGCGGAAGGTCAGCTCGCGGCTCTTCACGCGAAACGCGTCGCCGCTGATGCCGAGCAGGAAGAGCAGGCCGGCCGCCACCGTCGCTTCTTCGAAATCGAACGCCTTGAGCATGTTGACGGGCACCGAGAGCGCCGACAGGAAGAGCGCGGCGACGAACGCGCGTCGCTTGCCGCGCCACAGCCCCGAGGCCGTGACCAGCAGCAGAGCGCCGGCCACCAGCGTGAAGGTCCGGCTGGTGTCGAGGACGTCGGTCGGAAGCAGGCGCCGCAGCGCGATCAGGCGGTCGGGCGGGCGGGAGAGGAGGGCCGACCACAGGTCGATGACTCCCATCACCGCCACCGCGAGGGCGAGCAGGTGACGTGTCAGCGCGCGATTCATGTCCGATCGCGGGAACGGTAGCACAGGCGGCGCGGGCCGCGCCGCGTTGACCGGCCGCTCGGCCCGCGGCGATACTGGCTCGGCTCGCCCCTCGGCGCACCGGGCCGACCTCCCGATTCGAGGCTCCACTGCTGCTTCAAGCCACGCTCTGTCTTCTTCTGGTAGTGGGCGCCGCCGCCCCCGATACCTCGGCTCCCTCCGGCCCCTTCCTTCTCACTCCGGCGCGCCCCGACACCTCTCATGCGCCCGAGAGCGCACCGCAGCCGCTGCTCATCCCCGGGCGGTCGTACGCGGCCGACACGCTGACCCGCACCCGCTCGCAGCGCGCGCGCGAGCATCTGGCGCGCGCGAAGAAGCTGGAGTCCGACGGCAATCCCACCGCGGCGGTGGTGGAGTACCAGAACGCCGTCAATCTCGACCCCACGCTGCCGGGCGCCTACCAGCACATGGGTCAGATCTACGAGGCCTATGGCTGGCTGGCGAAGTCGGTGCAGTGCTATGCCGCCGAAGTGCAGCACCATCCCGAGAATCATGTCGCGGCGCGTCAACTCGGCGTGGCGCTGGTGCGCGTTGGCGAGATCGAGCGCGGGATCAAACAGCTCGAGCTGCTCGCCCGCGCATTCCCTCGGGATGGCGCCAACTGGCGCGCGCTCGGCTACGCCTACACGCAGGCGAAGCGCTTCGACGACGCCGAGCACGCCTTTCGCATGGCCATCGATCTGCCGCCGCTCGAAGCCGACGAGCTGCGCGATCTCGGCGTCTTGCTGGCGAATCGCGGGCGAGGAAAGGAAGCGCGCGAGCTCTATCTGCGCGCGGCCAGGGTGGATCCGAAAGACGGGTTGGTGTGGGTGAACCTCGGGAATCTCGACGCGCGCGAAGGTCACTACCAGCAGGCGCTGGCCAGCTATCGCACCGGCGCCGAGCGCGACAGCATCGCCGTCATGGCCTATCGCGGGCAGGTGCAGTCGCTGCAGGCGCTCGGCCGCGAGGACGAGATCGCCGACGTGTATCGACGATGGCTGCATTGCGCTCCGGACGACGAAGACGCGCGGCTCGACGCGGTGCAGTACTTCGCGCGAAAGGGCAGGCGGGACGTGGCGCTCGAGATCGGCCGTGAAGGCGTTCGACTCCATCCCCAATCGGGCGACGCCCACATGATCCTGGGCGTGGCCTACGGGGCGGCCGGCGACGCGCGTTCGTCGCTGGTGGAACTGCGACGTGCTCAACTGCTCTACCCCGAGCCGGACGCGAAAGGGCGTGCCGAAGGCATGATCGCCGAGTTGCGCGGCAGCGCGCCCGATTCCCTGCGCGCATTCTTCGCCGCCGACAGCATCGCGGCGTTCGAGGCCGCGAAGCGCGATTCGACGCGAAAGCCCGGGGCGCGACTGCCGAAACCCGGCATTCCCTGAGGTGCGGACGCCGGGCCGCCAGGCGCCCGGCACGGTGCGGCGCGTGGACGGCCCGCGCGCCATCCGCTAGTTTCGAGTGCCGCTGTCCGGCCGACTCGAACCCGGAGTCCCGCGCTTGAAAACTGCTCCGAACACCCTGTTTCTCGCCGCGCCGCGGGGCTTCTGCGCCGGCGTCGATCGCGCCATCGACATCGTCGAAATGGCGATCGAGGTCTACGGAGCGCCGATCTGGGTGAGACACGAGATCGTTCACAACCGGCACGTGGTCGAGGCGCTCAGAGCCAAGGGCGCGATCTTCACCGACGACCTCTCCGACGTGCCGCCCGGCTCGGTGGTGATCTTCTCGGCGCACGGCGTCTCGCCGGCGGTGCGGCGCGAAGCCGCGGAACGTGGCCTCAAGGCGCTCGACGCCACCTGTCCCCTGGTGACCAAGGTCCATCTCGAAGCGCTGCGCTACGCCAGGAACGGCTACACCATCGTCCTGATCGGACATCGCCAGCACGTCGAGGTGCAAGGCACGCAGGGCGAGGCCCCGGATGCGATCGTGGTGGTGGAGAACGTGGCCGAAGCCGAGGCGCTCGAAGTGCCGGACCCGAACAAGGTCGCCTACATCTCTCAGACCACGCTGTCGGTGGACGACGTGCGCGCGGTGGTGGAGGCGCTCAAGCGCCGTTTTCCCGCGGTGCGGGAGCCGGCCAAGGCCGACATCTGCTACGCCACCCAGAATCGCCAGGACGCGGTCAAGGAGCTGGCGAATCGCTGCCGGGTGGTGCTGGTGGTGGGCGCGCCCACCAGCAGCAACGCCAATCGCCTGGTGGAGGTGGCGGGGCAGCTCGGCGCCCGCGCCCACCTGATCGAGGCCGCCGAAGACATTCGCCCCGAGTGGCTCTCCGGAAACGTCGGCATCACCGCCGGCGCTTCGACGCCCGAGCACGTGGTGCGGGCCTGCGTCGAGCGGGTCTGCGCGCTCGGCGATTACCGCGTCGAGGAATTCCGGCTCGCCGAGGAGCGCGTGATGTTCCCGTTGCCCGGGGAATTGCTGGCGGTGGCACGCCGGCAGGGAGTCGAAGTCGGCGCGGGCAATCAGCGGGCCGCCGATCGCGCCGAAACCGAATTCAAGATCCGGCATCACTGACCCGCATGCTGACCTCGCGCGCGCTGCTGGTGCCGAGCCTGCCGACGCTGCTGATCGACGAGCAGCGCGGCACCCCCACCGAGATGCTCGCGGCGCTCGCCGCCGAGGCCGCGGAGCTCGAGGCCGAGAGGCCCGAGGCGTTCGTGGTGGTGTCGTCGCGCTGGATCAGCGCCGGCGCGTTTCACGCCGACGACGCGCGCGAGCACCGCTCGCTCATCGATCTGCCCGGCTTCGGCGTCGAGCCGCGCTACGACTGTTCCGGTGCGCCGGCGCTGGCGCACGCGATCGTCGAGCAAGCGCGAAGGGCCGGCTTGCGCGCGAGCGCGGCGAGGCGCGGCGTCGACACCGGCGCGTCGGTGCCGCTGCACTTCCTGGCGCGAACGCGGCGAGCGAGCGTGGTGCCGGCATCGCTGTCGAGCGCGACCTCCGACGAGCACCGGCGCTGGGGCGCCTGTCTGCGGCAAGCGCTGGCCGCCTGGAAGACGCGGGTCGCGTTCGTGGTGAGCGGCGGCCTCACCTTCAATCCGCACGAGTTCAATCTCAAGCGCGGCAATCCCCAGACCCGCGAGCTCGACGAGCGCGTGCTCGAGGCGCTGCGGCGCGGCGACTGGGGCCAGCTCCCGGCGCTGGAGCACGACCGCGATGAGCGCACGCCGGCCGAGGCTGGCTGGCGCCATCTCGAAGTGCTGCGCGGATTCCTGTCGCGCGATCTGACCGGCGAGGTGCGGGCCTACGAGTCGCTGCCGGGGTTCGGCGCGGCCCTGATTCGCTTCGAGATCGCCGCCGAAGTCATCGCGTAGCGCCATGCGTATTCTGCTCGTCAACGCCTTCCACTGGCTCAAGGGAGGCGTGGAACGCACCTATTTCGACGAGTCGCGCTGGCTCGCGGCCGCGGGGCACGAAGTCGCACATTTCGCGGTGCGCGACCCGCGCAATCTTCCCAGTCCGACCGCCAAGCATTTCGCGCCACCGGCCGACTTCACCGAAGGTGGAGGCCTCGGCCAGATCGCGCAACTGCCGCGCGTGTTCTGGTCGGCGCCGGCGGCGCGAGCGATGGACGGGCTGCTCGACGAGTTCCGGCCGGACGTCGCGCATTTTCACGCGCCGAGCCGGCATCTCACCCCGTCGGTGTTCGAGCCGCTCGCCCGCGCGGGAGTCCCGGTGGTGATGACGCTCCATGATTGGAAACCGTGGTGCACGAATCGCATCCTGTTCGCGCACGATGGTCCGTGCGAGCGCTGCAAGGGCGGGCGCCACTGGCGGTCTCTCGCCACCGGCTGCGTGCAGGAGTCGCGCGCCCGGAGCGCGATCGGCATGGTCGAGGCCTACCTGCACGAGGCGCGGCACGCCTACGACAGCGTCCGGCTGTGGATCGCGCCGTCTCGGTTCGTCCTCGACAAGGCGATCGAGTTCGGCGTGCCTCGCGCCAGGCTGCGCCTGCTCTCGCACGGCGTCGAGCCCGCCACGGAAAAAGGCTCGACCCGCGAGGCGGCGCCCGATCGCTTCGCGCTCTTCGCCGGCCGGCTGTCGGTGGAAAAAGGCGTGCGGCTGCTGCCGGCGATCGCCGCCGCCATCGCGCCGGCGCCGCTGCGGGTGGCCGGCGAGGGCCCGCTGGGCGACTGGCTCCAGGGCCAGGGCGTGGCGAACCTCCAGAGACTCGGCCACCTCGAGGACGCGACGCTGGCAGATCTCCGCGCCCGGAGCGCGGCGGTCGTGGCCCCGAGTCTCTTCTACGAACACTTCGGCTACACGGTGGCCGAGGCGCTGCTGGACGCTCGCCCGGTGGTGGCGGCCCGGATCGGCGGGCTGCCCGAACTGGTCGAGCACGAGGTCACCGGACTGGTCGCGCCGCCGGGCGACGCGGCGGCGATCGGCGCTCTGCTGAAGCGCGCGCTCGAGGATCCGCGCGCGCCGAGCTGGGGAGAGGCGGGTCGCGCCCGCGTGCGGGAGGTCGGTGATCCCGCGCGCCACGTCAATGGGCTGCTGGCGATCTACAACGAAGCGAAAGCGAGGGCGACATGAGAGTGAGTGCCATGAACTGGCGGCAGGTCGAAGCCTGGCTCGAGCGCGACGACCGCGCGGTGGTCCCGCTCGGCTCCACCGAGCAGCACGCGCAGCTCAGCCTGTCCACCGATTCGCTGCTGGCCGAGCGCGTCTCGCTCGACGCTGCCGAGCCGCTCGGCATCCCGGTCTTCCCGGTGATCTCCTACGGCATCACCCCGATGTTCCGCGCCTATCCCGGCACGGTGTGCATGCGGGTCGAGACGCTGCTCGCGGTGATGCGCGACGTCTTCGATTCGCTGGCCGCTTCAGGATTCCGCCGGATCCTGGTGGTCAACGGCCACGGCGGAAACAGTCCGGTGGGAAGCGTCATCCACGAGTGGATCGGCGACCAGCACGGCGTGCAGGTGAAGCTCCACAACTGGTGGAACGCGCCGCGCGTGCTGGCCAAGGTGCAGGAGATCGACGCGAACGCCTCGCACGCCTCGTGGATGGAGAGCTTCACCTTCACGCGAGTTCCCGGCGTCACGCCGCCCGAGACGCCGAAGCCGATGCTGGATCTGAGCAAGCTTCAAGGCCGCGATCCTGCGGCAATTCGAGAGTTCATTGGCGACGGCAGTTTCGGCGGCCGCTATCAGCGTCCGGATTCGGACATGGATGTGCTCTGGCGCGTGGCCGTCGAGGAGACGCGAGATTTGATGCAGTCGGGCTGGCTGTGAGAGCGTTCCCGGCCGTTTGGCGATGCGCGCGTCGCGCGTCGCAATACCCAAAGGAGCCGTCGATGAAGCGAATCCTGGCTGCGCTGTTTCTGGTGGCGGCGATCGGGGTCATGGCGCCGCGTGCGCTCCACGCCGACGATGCCGCGATCAAGTCCGCGATGGTGGCGAGCATGATGGACGCGGGCGGCAAGATCGAGGAGCTGGCGGCGGCGATGCCCGACAAGAAGTACGACTGGCGGCCCGAGAAGGGCGTGCGTTCGGTGCGCGAGGTCTACCTGCACGTGGTGGCCGCCAACTATCAGCTCGCCTCGGTGGTCGGCGCCAAGCCGCCGATGTCGATGCAGGAGCTGGACGGGCTCGAGAAGACCACGCCCGACAAGGCCAAGCTCGGACAGATGCTGAAGGACTCGTACGCATTCGCGAGTGACGCGATCAACAACACGCCGGAATCCGAAATGGGGACGGAGGTCGACTTCTTCGGGAACAAGAAGACCAAGCTGTCGGTGCTGATGTCGCTGGTGAGCCACTCGCACGAGCATCTGGGCCAGTCGATCGCCTACGCGCGAATGAACGGCGTGACGCCGCCGTGGACCGCGCGGCAGGAAGAGGCCGCCAAGAAGGCGGCGGCGGGGAAAAAGGCGGGGATGTAGCCGGCGTTCCTATTCTTGCGCTTCGAATTCCCACGGCGTGCGGTTCGCTTCGAGCCGCACGCCGAGTCCTTGCACCAGCCGATTGGTGAGGTTGTAGTAGGCCGTGATCTCGGTGGCCTTGAGGATCGCGGCATCGTCGAAACCGTACTCGCGCAGGCGCTCGATATCGGCGGCGGTGCGTTCCTCCGGTTCGCAGGTGAGCGCGACCGCGTGGTCGAGCAGCACCCGATCACGCGCCGGCAGATCGGCCTCGCGATAGTCGAGCGCCACCGCGTGCGCCACCGCGTCGTTGCCGAGCGCCGCCGCCAGCTTCGGGCCGTGATGCGCGACGCAGTAGCCGCAGCCGTTGGTGGCCGAGACCACCACCGCGATCGCCTCCACCTGGGCTCGCGAAAGTGGGGCGGGGTCTCTCATGAGCGCTCGATACAGCGCCCAGATCCGCTCGAGGCCCGCGGGGTCCAGCCCGAGGCCCTGCCACAGCGAGGCGAGCTGGCCGCTGGAGGATGATTGCTCGATGCGGTCGAACAGCTGGTGGAGAGTCGGGTCGGCCTGCTCGCGCGCGATCGAACGGATCCAGCTCATGGTGGCTCCCGAAGGGGGGCAGGGGTTGTAGGCGGAACGCGGCATGGTAGGTGGCGGTCGGATCGGGGTCAACGCGGCGCGCCGTCATGAAATTGCAAGCGCGGAGCGGCCGGCTCGCTTGTCCGGGCGCCGCGCGACGGCCTAGAGTCGATGCGTGAATCGCACGCTCTGGGTCGGCGTCCTGGCGGCGCTGCTGGTGCTGGCCGGCGCCTATGTGGCGCTCGGTCCGCTCGCGCCGCGCCCGGCGCCGAAATCCTCCCCGCCGACGGCGGCCGAACTCGACCATCCCGGCGAAGACGTCGTGGCGAAGGCGATGGCGGGGCTGCCGCGCGACGGCGGCGCTTCCGTCGATTCGAGCGCGATCAAGGCGCGGTGGCACGACGAGGTCAATGGCATGGATCTCTCGCCGCTCACGCCCGCCCAGCGCGAGATCTTCCTACGCTTCGCCAACAGCGAGCGCTGCACCTGCGGCTGCGGCTACACCCTGGCCGGATGCAAGGCCTCCGACATGTCGTGCGAGATCAGCGGGCCGCGTCTCGACGCGCTGATGGATTCGGTGAGAACCGGGAAGATTCGCAGCGCGCGTGGCGTGCGCGCGCGTCCATCCAGCGGTTGACACTCCCATTCACCGGGGCTAACTTCGGCCTCGTTCCCACCGCCAGCGAACGCAATCCGAGGCGCGATTCCAGCGCCTCTTCCGTCACGGAGGTGTCTCATGCCGTTCCCCAAGCTGACCCCCAGAACCTTCCCGAGCATTCGCGAATTGAGCGGCATTTCGCAGCGCACCATGGAAGAGCACTACGAGCTCTACAAAGGCTACGTCGCCAAGACCAACGAGATCCAGGACAAGCTCGGCACCGTGGATCGCGGCAGCGCCAACCAGGTCTTCAGCGATCTTCGCTCGCTCCGCGTGGATCTTTCCTTCGCGATTGGCGGCGTGAAGAATCACGAGACCTACTTCGGCCACCTCGGCGGCAAGGGCGGCGCCCCCACCGGCAAGATCGCCGAGCTGATCGGTCGCGACTTTCCGTCGGTGGATGGCTGGCTTCAGGACTTCAAGGCATCGGGGCTCGCGGCGCGCGGCTGGGTGTGGCTCGCCTACGACCATGACTGGAATACGCTGACCACGGTGGTGGGCGACGCGCAGAACACGTTTCCGCTCTGGAATGCCACCCCGGTGCTCGCCCTCGATGTGTACGAACACGCCTACTGGCTCGACTACGGGCGCGCCCGCGCCAAGTACATCGAGGCGTTCTTCCAGAACCTCGACTGGGGGGCGGTGAACGCGAATCTCGACAAGGCGCTCGCCATGCAGGCAGTGGCCAAGTAACGCAACAGAGACCGAAGGGGAGTCGTACCCCCACGCGGCGGGCTCCGAACGGAGCCCGCCCGTGCTTCCAGGAGGAAACATGGCAGTCAGCCTGCTGCCGGTGATCGGAAAACCAGCGCCGGATTTCACGCTGCCTTCGACCACCGGAGAGAACATCTCGCTCAAGCAGTACAAGGGAAAGCGCACCGTGGTGCTGTTCTTCTATCCGAAGGACGAGACTCCCGGGTGCACCAAGGAAGCCTGTTCGTTCCGCGACAACTACGCCGAGATCGAGCGCGCGAACGTCGTGCTGCTCGGGATTTCCAACGATCCGATGGAATCCCATCTCGCGTTTCGCGATCATCACAAGCTGCCTTTCCCGCTGCTCTCCGACGAGGACGCCTCGGTCTCGAAGCTCTACGGCGTGTACAAGCAGAAGAACCTGTACGGCAAGAAGTACATGGGCATCGAGCGCACTACGGTGGTGATCGACCGCACCGGGCGGATCGCGCAGATCTGGCCGAAGGTGAAGGTCGACGGGCACGTTCAGGATGTGCTGGAGTTCGTCAAGGAAGACTGAGTCGTCGCCGAGCTGCTGAAACGAAGTTCGTAGACGTCGCGGCCCCGCTCGCCCGCCCTGGCGCGGAGGTGCCGGTGGAACAGGGTCCCAGGCAGCCGGTTCCCGTGTTTCCCCTGCCCGGCCTCGTGCTGTTCCCGCACGTGGCCGTACCGCTCCACATCTTCGAGCTGCGCTACCGCACCATGGTGCGTGACGCGCTTTCGGCCGAGCGGATGATCGCGCTGGCGCTGCTCAAGCCCGGCTGGGAACAGGATTACGCCGGCAGCCCCGAATTCCATCCACTCGCTTGCCTCGCGCGAATCGAGAATGTCGAGTGGCTCCCCAACGATTGCTACGATCTGCTGGTACGCGGCGTCTCACGCGTGCGCCTGGCTCGCATCACGCGCGAGTATCCGTACCGGGCCGCATCCGTCGAGCTGCGCCCGCAGCATCCCTATCCCGAGGACGACCCGCTGGTGCGGATCGAGCGCAAGGCGCTGCTCGACGCCTGCCAGCGGCTGGCGGCGGCGCGCGGCGCCGAACCGCCCGGGAACGAACTGGCCTACGAGGCGCTCGTCAACGCGGTATGCGCGGGGTCGCCCATGTCGCCGGCCGAGAAGCTCGCGTTGCTGGAGCTCGACAGCGTGATCGAGCGCGGCCGACAGGCGCGCGAGTGGCTTGAGCGGCGGATGAGGGCGGGCGGGGAGCGCGCGCCGGGCAGCGGCGAACACAACTGAGCGGTTGTGTGGCGGAGAGTGTTGATGGCGGGGATCGTGCAGAGCGATCCCGGCCATGGACCTCTCCGGCAATTCGTTCAAGCCACCCTTCTGCCCCAGGCCGTGGTGCCGCTTCCACTTGAGCCCCTCGGGCTGGCGCTGGGTCCGCTTCGGCTCCTTCACCCGCCAGTGTCTACCCCGTTGCATTCCCCGCTTCCGCTGTCGACACTGCG